>NZ_KB902847.1:0-1298 GCF_000379585.1 Bradyrhizobium sp. WSM2793
GGCCAGGCCGCTGGCGCTCGTGCCGTTGGTGGCGATCAGGGTGATGGTGCCTTCCAGGGTCGTGGTACCGCCGGCGCCGGTCGTTGCGCCAGTGCCTGCGAAGACGCCGATGGAAGCGCCGAGCGTGGTGGTGCCGGTCGCCGCGGTGATGCCGGCAGCCGCGCCGCTATACAGCACGTTGCTGGATGCGGTCGCGCTGGCGAAGCTGGTCGTGCCGCGCAGGTCGGCGGCCGTCGCACCGGAGATGGTGGTGGAGACGTTCGACTTGGTAGAGTAGCCGACCGTGGTCTGCAGCGCCTGGTTGGCGATCGACTTAGCGCTGTCGATCAGCTTCTGCAGCGAGGTGATGCCGGTGTTGGCAGCCTGCAGCACCTGCACGCCGTTGGCGATGCCATCGAGCAGGTTGTTGATGTCGCTGGCGCGGTTGTCGAGCGACTGTGCCGTGAAGAAGTTGGTGGGATTGTCCAGGGCCGAATTGACGCTCTTGCCGGTCGACAGACGGCTCTGTGTGGTGGCGAGAAGATCAGCGGTGGACTGGAGCGAGAGCAGGTTCTGACGAACCGACGAAGAGAGGACGATACCGGACATTGAGTGTTACCCTTCTGGTACGCAACGCAACAAACAAACTTCGATTAGGATTAATCGATGCCGGGACGGTGAACGCAGACGGCTAACAAAGCATGAAGCGTGTCGCACCAGTCCTTGCGCGGATTCACCATACGCGCGTTCGGAGCCTGATCCGCTCCCCCCATATCGTCATGATAGGATGACGCTTTTTGGTGCAGCGACGAGCCATTTGCCACTTGTCAACCATAACTAAGAGTGAGCAATTGGCTGCATTCGAATGCATCATTCCCGGTTCGTTATGCGGCACCTGATGCCGGCGCAAAAAAGAAAGCGGCGGGGCCGAAGCCCCGCCGCCGGATCTTGCTTGCGATGTCGTCCGCGACTTAGCGGAGCAGCTGCAGCACGCTCTGCTGCGACTGGTTGGCCAGCGACAACGCGGAGACCGCGATCGACTGGCGGGTCGACAGCGCCTGGCTGTTGGCCGCTTCGGTGTTGGTGTCGGCCAGCGTCAGGTTGGACGAACCGGTCTGCAGCACGTTGATCAGGTTCTTGTTGAAGTCCTGACGAACCTGCACCACCGAGAGGTTCGAGCCGAGGCTCGACGCTTCCGAGCGCAGCGTGCTCGACGCCGCGTTCAGGTTGGTCAGCACCTTGTTGGTGGCAGCGTTGTCGATGAAGTCGACACCGCTGGTCAGCGCAGCAAGGCCGAGACCCTTGGAGTTGTAGGTCAC
>NZ_KB902848.1:0-1142 GCF_000379585.1 Bradyrhizobium sp. WSM2793
TGTTGGTGGCAGCGTTGTCGATGAAGTCGACACCGCTGGTCAGCGCAGCAAGGCCGAGACCCTTGGAGTTGTAGGTCACGCCGGTGATGCTGAGGCTCGACTTGGCAGTCTCGTCGAACACCAGCTTGAGCTGGTCACCGTTCAACAGGTTGACGCCGTTGAACGAGGAGTCCTGCGCGGTCGAGTCGATCTGGTTCAGGATGTTGTTGTACTGGTTGACCAGATTGGCACGCGAGGTCTGGGCAACCGTGTCCTGGACGGGGCTGGAAGCCGTCGAGAAGGTCAGCGCCGTGGTCAGCGTACCGCCAATCGCACCGCCGGCCGCCGTCGATCCGATGGTCGAGGACGCGTAGTCGTTGGTGGTCGAGACCGTCAACAGACCGTTGGCATCGATCGTCGCCGTCAGGTTGTTGGCCTGCAGCTTGGTGTTGAGCTGATCGAGTGTCTTGACCGTGCCGTTGGTGCCGTCGCCGAAGGTGACGTTGACCGCCGTGCCGCCGTTGAAGGAGGAGAAGGTCAAGGTCTTGCCGGTGAGGCCGCCAACGCCGGAGGTACGCGCGGCGGTGAAGGCGGTCGAGGTGCCGGTGTTGCCGGCAAGACCAAGCACGTTCAGCGCGTTGCCGGTGCCGGTGATCGACAGATCGGCATTGACGCCGGTCGAGATCTTGAGCTGACCGGAGGCGTTGATCGACGAGTTGGTCTGGCCGGTGGCGGTCGCAAGCGTCGCGGTGCCGTTGGCGTTGATCGTCGCGGTCTGCACGCCGGTGGCGAGGTCGATCGCCTTCAGCACGTCGTTGACCGTGCCGGCCTGCAGATAGACCGTCGAGTTGCCGGCGCCGTCGGTCAGGACGTTGCCGCTCGCGCCGAAGCCGGTCGGAACGCTCGGAGCACCGGTCGAACCCGGGATCGGGGCGTTCTTGAAGGTGATGACGTGACCGTCGACGTTCAGGGTCGAGCCGTCCGCGATGGTTGCACCCAGCGAAGCCGCACTCGTGGTCCGGTTGACCTGGACCGTGGCGTTACCGCCGCCCACAGAGTTCGTCAGGGTGAGGGCCTTGAGCAGGTCGGCCTTGCCGGTGACGGTCAGATCCGCACCTGTCGAACTCCTCAGCGAGACGGCGCCGCCAGCAACGGTCGAGGCG
>NZ_KB902849.1:0-1108 GCF_000379585.1 Bradyrhizobium sp. WSM2793
GCCGTCAGATCTGGCGTGCCACCGGTCGGTGCCGTCGTGTCGAGGGTGAAGCTCAGCGACGCCGAGCCGGTGTTGCCAAAGGTATCGGTTTGGCTTGCGACAATGGTGTGTAGTCCGTCGGCCAGCCCGGTCGGTGTAAACGACCACGCCCCTTGCGCATCGGTGGTCACCGTCGCTGCGATCGGGCTGCCGTCGACGGTGAAGTGCACCACGGTGTTGGCAAGGCCGGTGCCGTTCAGCGCTGGGGTGGCGGTGACATGGTCGGTGGCGGAGGTGCCGGTGTCGAAGACCAGGGCCTCGGTCACGGTCGGACCGGTGGTGCTGAGCGTATAGACCACCGCGCCGCTGGTCGCGGTGTTGCCGGCCGCATCGCTCACCCGTGCGGTCAGCGAGTTCAAGCCGTTGTTGAGCGTGACCGTGGCGCTCCAGGTCCCGTTGGCCTGCACGATCGCGGTACCGATCGTCGTGCTGCCGTCCAGGATGGTGACGGTGGCGCCGGCATCGGCGACGCCGACCGTGCCGGTGATGATCTGGCTGGCCTGGTTGACGAGTCCGCCGGTGCTGGTGATGGCGACCGTCGGTGCCGTCGTGTCGAGCGTGAAGCTCAGCGCCGCGCTCGTCGAACTGTTGCCGGCGACATCGCTGAACTGCGCCGTGATCTGTTTGGTGCCATCGGCTCCGAGATCGCCGGCAGTCACCGTCAGGCTGACGCTGCCTGCCGTCACGTCGGCGGCCGTGATCACATGCGTGACCGGGTGCGCCAGCGGCGCGCCGCCCAGCAGCAGCTGCACCGTATCGCCGATGGCAACCGTCGGGGTCAGCAACACCGTGAAGCTTGGCGACGTCGCCGAAGTGATGTTGTCGGTAGCTGAGGTACCGCTGTCCGAGCCCGCTGTCAGGTCCGGTGCACCGCCGGTGGGCGCCGTTGTGTCGAAGATGAAGCTCAGCGACGCCGAGCCGGTGTTGCCAAAGGTATCGGTCTGGCTTGCGACGATGGTGTGCGGTCCATCGGCCAGCCCGCTCGGCGTAAACGACCAGGCGCCTTGCGCATCGGTGGTCACTGTCGTCGCGATCGGGCTGCCGTCGATGGTGAAGTGCACCACGGTGT
>NZ_KB902850.1:0-1051 GCF_000379585.1 Bradyrhizobium sp. WSM2793
CTCAACCTGACGAACTCTGTGGGCGGCGGCAACGCCACGGTCCAGGTCAACCGGACCACGAGTGCGGCCTCGCTGGGGGCAACCATCGCGGACGGCTCGACCCTGAACGTCGACGGTCACGTCATCACCTTCAAGAACGCGCCGATCCCGGGCTCGACCGGTGCTCCGAGCGTTCCGACCGGCTTCGGCGCGAGCGGCAACGTCCTCACCGACGGCGCCGGCAACTCGACGGTCTACCTGCAGGGCGGCACGGTCAACGACGTGCTGAAGGCGATCGACCTCGCCACCGGCGTGCAGACCGCGACGGTCAACGCCAACGGCACCGCGACGCTTGCGACCGCCACCGGCCAGACCAACTCGTCGATCAATGCTTCGGGTGCGCTCAAGATCTCGACCGGCGTCAATGCCGATCTCTCGATCACGGGCACCGGCAACGCGCTGAACGTGCTCGGCCTTGCCGGCAACACCGGGACGGCGACCGCCTTCACCGCGGCCCGCACCTCCGGCATCGGCGGCATCAGCGGCAAGACCTTGACCTTCTCCTCCTTCAACGGCGGCACGGCGGTTGACGTCACCTTCGGCGACGGCACCAACGGCACGGTCAAGACGCTCGATCAGCTCAACACCAAGCTGCAGGCCAACAACCTGACGGCGACGATCGACGCCAACGGCCTGCTGACGGTCTCGACCACCAACGACTACGCGTCCTCGACCATCGGTTCGAGCGCCGCGGGTGGTGCGATCGGCGGTACGCTGACGTCGTCGCTGACCTTCTCGACGGCTTCCAGCCCCGTTGCGGACACGGTCGCTCAGACGGCGCGCGCCAACCTGGTCAATCAGTACAACAACATCCTGAACCAGATCGACACGACCGCGCAGGACTCCTCGTTCAACGGCGTCAACCTGTTGAACGGCGACCAGCTCAAGCTGGTGTTCGACGAAACCGGCAAGTCGAACCTCAGCATCACCGGCGTGACCTACAACTCCAAGGGTCTCGGCCTTGCTGCGCTGACCAGCGGTGTCGACTTCATCGACAACGCTGCCACCAACA
>NZ_KB902851.1:0-240007 GCF_000379585.1 Bradyrhizobium sp. WSM2793
AAGAGGTTGCTCCACGTCACCCGCAGCCATTGGGGCATCGAGAATCAGCTCCATTGGGTTCTCGACGTCCATTTCGCTGAGGATGGCAACCGCTCGCGCTGTGACCACGCCCCCGAGAATCTCGCCATTCTGCGCAGGCTCGCCCTCAATGTTCTGCGAACCCACCCGGATCGCGCTTCCCTCCGGCGTAAAATCAAGCGCGCTGGCTGGGACAACGCATTCCTCTTGGCCACCCTCAGCCATATGCGATAGCCCTGCGCTTGCGGGGGAGGGTTGGGTGGCAGTGCTTCCGCAAAGAGACTCCCAACGACGAGAGAGCCCCCACCCGCGCCTTCGGCGCGACCTCCCCCGCAAAGCGGGAGAGGTTGCACCGAGCCCGAGGTGAGATCAGTCGACCTCAGCCCGCGATGTCGTAGCGGTCGAGGTTCATCACCTTGGTCCAGGCCTTGGCGAAGTCCTTTACGAACTTCTCCTTGGAGTCCGAGGTGGCATAGACCTCGGCGAAGGCGCGGAGCTGGGAGTGCGCACCGAAGATCAGATCGACGCGCGTGCCAGTCCACTTCACCGCGTTGGTCTTGCGGTCGCGGGCCTCGTAGCTGCCGTCGGCCACCGGCGTCCACTGCGCACTCATGTCGAGCAGATTGACGAAGAAGTCGTTGCTGAGCGTGCCCACCTTCGAAGTGAGAACGCCATGCTTCGAACCGTTCGCATTGGCGCCGAGCACGCGCAGACCACCGAGCAGGACCGTCATTTCCGGACCGGTGAGCCTGAGCAGCTGGGCGCGATCGACGAGGGCTTCTTCCTGCTGCAGGAACTGATGCTTCTTGCCGACATAGTTGCGGAAGCCATCGGCCCGCGGCTCGAGCGGCGCGAAGGACTCAGCATCGGTCTGCTCCTGCGAAGCATCCATGCGGCCCGGCGTGAAGCCGACCTTCACGTCGACGCCGGCATCCCTGGCGGCCTTCTCGACCGCGGCGGTACCGCCGAGCACGATGAGGTCCGCGAGCGAGACCTTCTTCGCGCCTGAAGACGCGTTGAAGTCCTTCTGGATCGCTTCGAGCTTGCCGAGAACCTTGGAGAGCTGAGCCGGCTGGTTCACCTCCCAATCCTTCTGCGGGGCAAGGCGGATGCGTGCGCCGTTGGCACCGCCGCGCTTGTCCGAGCCGCGGAACGTCGAGGCCGACGCCCACGCGGTCGAGACCAGCTCGGAGACCGACAGACCCGACGCCAGGATCTTGGTCTTCAGCGCAGCGATGTCCTGCTCGCTGACCAGCTCGTGATTCACGGCCGGAATCGGATCCTGCCAGATCAGCGTCTCCTTCGGCACCAGCGGGCCGAGATAGCGCTGGATCGGCCCCATGTCGCGATGGGTGAGCTTGAACCAGGCGCGGGCAAAGGCGTCCGCGAACTGATCCGGGTTCTCCAGGAAGCGACGCGAGATCTTCTCGTAGGCCGGATCGAAGCGCAGCGAGAGGTCGGTGGTCAGCATCGTCGGCCGATGCTTCTTCGACTTGTCGAAGGCGTCGGGAATGATCGCGTCGGCGCCCTTGGCCGTCCACTGGTTCGCACCGCCCGGGCTCTTCGTCAGCTCCCATTCGAAATTGAAGAGATTCTCGAAGAAGTTGTTGCTCCACTTGGTCGGCGTCGCCGTCCAGGTCACTTCGAGACCGCTGGTGATGGAATCACCGGCGAGGCCCGAAGCGTGCTTGCTCTTCCAGCCGAGGCCTTGATCCTCGAGCGCGCCCGCTTCCGGCTCCGGACCGACCAGCGACGGATCGCCGGCGCCGTGTGTCTTGCCGAAGGAGTGGCCGCCGGCGATCAGCGCGACGGTCTCTTCGTCGTTCATCGCCATGCGGGCGAAGGTCTCGCGGATGTCCTTGGCCGCAGCGACCGGATCCGGCTTGCCGTTCGGGCCTTCCGGATTGACGTAGATGAGGCCCATCTGCACCGCGCCGAGCGGCTCGGCGAGCTGGCGTTCGCCGCTGTAGCGCTCATCACCAAGCCACGTGCCTTCGGGACCCCAATAGAGCTCTTCCGGCTCCCAGACGTCGGCGCGGCCGCCGGCGAAGCCGAAGGTCTTGAAGCCCATCGATTCCAGCGCGACGTTGCCGGCGAGAACCATCAGGTCGGCCCAGGAGAGCTTGCGGCCGTATTTCTGCTTGATCGGCCACAGCAGCCGGCGCGCCTTGTCGAGGTTGGCGTTGTCGGGCCAGCTGTTGAGCGGCGCGAAACGCTGCTGGCCGGCACCGGCGCCGCCACGGCCGTCGGTGATGCGGTAGGTGCCTGCGCTGTGCCAGGCCATGCGGATCATGAGACCGCCATAGTGACCGAAATCGGCTGGCCACCACTCCTGCGAGTCCGTCATCAGCGCGGTCAGGTCCTTGACCACCGCCTTAAGGTCGAGCGTCTTGAATTCCTTGGCATAGTCGAATTCGTCGCCCATCGGATCGGATAGGCCGGAATTCTTGTGCAGCATCTCGATGCTGAGCTGAGTTGGCCACCAATCGCGGTTCGCTGGCACGCGTTTTCCACCCGAAAACGGGCACTTCGAAGTGTCGTCCATGAATACCTCCTCTGGTGGCGTCGAACTCGCGCCTTTGACCAGGTAGAACCACTCTAAGCGTCGCGTCCTATCAGGTAAAGTTGACTTTAATGATCGCTGCGATAGGATTTTCTGATGATAAACCTGACGCTGCGCCAGCTCCGGTATTTCGACGCCTTGGCGCGCCACGGGCATTTCGGCCGCGCGGCCGAGTCCTGCTCCATCTCGCAACCGGCCTTGTCGATGCAGATCAAGGAGTTGGAGGAGACGCTCGGCGGCCTGCTGCTCGAGCGCAGCGCCCGGCAGGTGGCGCTGACGCGGTTCGGCGAGGAGCTCGCGCAACGCGTCCGCGACATTTTGCGCTCGGTCGATGAGCTCGGCGATTTCGCCCGCGCCTCGCAGGACCGCTTCGCCGGCCGCCTGCGCATCGGCATGATCCCGACGATCGCGCCCTATCTGCTGCCCACCATCACCAAGAATCTCACCCGCATGCATCCGGAGCTCGACATCCGCGTACGCGAGACCATGACGCCGCGATTGATCCAGGAGTTGGTGGAAGGGCGGCTCGACACCGCCATCGTGGCGCTGCCGGTGTCCGAGCCTTCGCTCACCGAGGTCGCCCTGTTCGAGGAGAAATTCCTGCTGGTCCGGCCGAGCGCGGATGAGGGGACCCCGGCGCCGTCGCGCGAGATGATGCGCGAGATGCGGCTGTTGCTGCTCGAAGAGGGACACTGCTTCCGCGATCAGGCGCTGTCGTTTTGCAACATGCAGTCGGCGCCGCCGCGCGAGATGCTGGATGCCAATTCGCTGTCGACGCTGGTCCAGATGGTCAGCGCCGGCATCGGGGTCACATTGATCCCGGAGATGGCCGTGCCGGTGGAAACGCGATCGGCCTCGGTCTCGCTCGCGCGCTTCCGCGACCCGCAGCCATCCCGCACCATCGGCATGGTCTGGCGCAAGACCAGCCCGCTGGCGCGGCAGCTGCTGCAAATCTCCGAAGTGGTGTGCCTGTCGGCCGGCAAGGTGCGCGCACGCCCACCTGTACGCAACCAGCGGGCCTGAGGCTCCAATGCCGCAACCGATCATCCGCCTCGCCCGCGCCGACGAATATGACGAGGTCGGCCGCGTCTGGATGGAGAGCTGGGTCTCGACCGGGTTCGGCGAGGCCAGCGACTTTCTGCTCGCCAATCTCCGCGCCCGCATCCGACGCGAGATCGAGAACGGCTGGAGCCTGTTCGTCGCCGATGATCGCGGCACGATCGCCGCCATGCTGGCGCTGCATGTGCCAAAACTCTATCTGGATATGCTTTTCGTTGGACCCGCCTATCAGGGGCAATCGCTCGGGCGAAAGCTGCTCGCCTTCGCCCGCACGCAAATGCCGGATGAGATGTATCTGCGCTGCGTGCGCGAGAACGAAAAAGCCTGGCGCTGGTACGAGCGCGAAGGCTTTGTGTTCGAGAAAGAGGAGATCGAGCCGTCGAACGGGTTCATGATGAAATATTACCGGTGGCAGAAGACGTCATAGGTTCTGCTTGCGGAGGCGCCCCGCACGCTCTAGTTTTCGGATTACATCTCAGCAACTTCAGCTCCCGAGTCATGTTACGCAATCTCGCCGTCGCCGCCCTGTTCGCGTCGCTTTGTGCATCGACCGGATGGGCCCAGTCTCCCTCCACTCCACCAACTGCCACACCCCCGGCAACAGCCAAGCCTGTTGCGAAAAAGGCTGCGCCGAAGGCCAAGCAGCCGGCAGCGAACAAGCCGCAAGCGGTGGACGTCGGCCCCTGCAAGCTCGGCGTAATCTCTGTGATCGGGGAGCGCTACTCCGTCCAGAAGTTCGGGCTGACCATCTTCGAGAACGAGGAGGCCGAAGTTCCTATCGACTGGGGTCTCGACGATCTCGTGTTTGCGCGCGTGAAAGCGGCAACAGGCGGCGATCCCGGTGTTCGCAGGATCGCCTACCCCAAGGGTGCCTTCGAACCGTTCTATCATCCGAAATCGCGATTCATTCCCGATCCCAACGAACGCCTGCCAGCGATCGTGCGTGGCATCACGCCGAACGTGAGCTGCGATCGCTATCTGGTTGCGACGACGTACAAGGGCGAATTGCCGGGCAGCCGCATGATGTTGAACGGAATCGGCACATTCAATCAAGGGCTCGGAAATCTGATCCGGCATTCGCATTTGTTCGCGAACATCTCGATCAACCTGATCGACGGCCGGAGCTACGAGGAGATCAAGCGCCCCTTTGTAAATTTCGGCGCGAACTTCGCCGCAAGTATGCGACTGACCGAAGACCCGCTTAACAAGCTCGACAATGACCAGTTCCCCAACCCGCCCGCGACCGCTTCGAGCAGCGCGATCCTGCGCGAGAGAACGCGGGCGCTCATCACCGACAGGCTCGATCGGGGGCTTCCCGGCTATCTGAAGCAAGACTGACACGCACTCATTCGCGTCGACCAAGATGTTGACGACCGAACGCTGCATCGGACCAACCGTAGTGCGTTGCGATTTCGAAGCAGACACGCGATGAATAGCCTCGCCCGCCTCACGCCGATGGAAGGTTCCGCGCCATGATCAAGCTCTATTGGTCGCCCCGCTCGCGCTCGTTCACGACGCTCTGGCTGATGGAAGAGAGCGGCCTCGCCTATGAACGCGTGCTGACCGACATCTCGACCGGCGCGCAGAAGGCGCCGGACTATCTGAAGATCAATCCGATGGGCAAGGTGCCCGCGCTCAGCGACGGCGACGCCGCACTCGGCGAGGCCGCCGCGATCTGCGCCTACATTGCCGACCGCTATCCCGAGACCAAGCTGGCGCCTGCCGTAACCGATCCGCGCCGCGCGCGCTATCTGCAATGGCTGTTCTTCTCACCGAGCTGCATCGAGCCCGCCATCATCCAGATCTTCACCAAGATCGAGATCCCGACCTCGACCGCAGCCTGGGGCAGCGCGACGCAGGTGTTCGACGTGCTGGAGGCTGCGCTTGCCAAGGGGCCGTGGATTCTCGGCGAGGAGTTTTCGGCCGCCGACATCACGATCGGCTCGGGCCTGAATTACGCGGTGCGCCTGTTCAAGATGGTGCCATCGCGCCCCGCCTTCGATGCCTATATCGCGCGCTGCATGGCACGTCCGGCGTTCCAGCGGGCGGAGAAGATCGCGGCGGGTTAGCCGAACTCTCGTAGGGTGGGCAAAGCGTAGCGTGCCCACGTCTTCTATCTATGGCGACCGCTGAGAGATCGTGGGCACGTCGCTTGCGCTCCTTTGCCCACCCTATGGCAGCTTCGTCTATTCCGCCTTCAAATCGTCAGGCCTCGGCATCAGCACGATGTTGTAGCCGGAATCGACATAGTGGATCTCGCCGGTCACGCCGCCGGAGAGATCCGACAGCAGGTACAGCGCCGAGCCGCCGAGCTCGTCGAGCGTGACGCCGCGGCGGAGCGGCGAATGCTTCTGCATGAAGGCGAACATCGCGCGCGCCTCGCCGATGCCGGAGCCCGCGAGCGTGCGGATGGGGCCCGCGGAGATCGCGTTGACGCGGATGCCGCGCGGTCCGAAATCGGAGGCGAGATAGCGCACGGAGGCTTCCAACGCCGCCTTGGCCACGCCCATCACATTGTAGTTCGGCATCGCGCGCTCGGAGGCGCCGAAGGTCAGCGTGATCATGCTGCCGCCCTCGGTCATCAGCTCGGCGGCGCGCTTTGCGACCTCCGTGAACGAGAAGCAGGAGATCACCATGGTGCGTGAAAAGTTCTCGCGGCTGGTGTCGGCGTAGCGGCCCTTCAGCTCGTTCTTGTCGGCAAAGCCGATCGCGTGGATGACGAAATCGAGCTTGCCCCATTTTTCACGGAGCGCATCGAAGGTCGCATCGACGCTGGCGATGTCCTCGACGTCGCACGGCAGCACGAGGTCGACACCGAGCTGCTCCGCCAGCGGCTTGACGCGCTTGCCCAAGGCTTCGCCCTGAAAGGTGAAGGCAAGCTCGGCGCCGTGGGCGTGCAGCGTCTTCGCCATGCCCCAGGCGATCGAATGATCATTGGCGATGCCCATGATCAGACCGCGCTTGCCTTTCATCAGACCTTCCATTGTCGTTCCCATTATCCTGAGGTCATCGCCCGCCTTGTGCGCGCTGCGCACTGGGGCGGGCGATCCAGTATTCCAGTGACGGTCATGATCGATCGAGAAGCCGCGGCGTACTGGATGCCCCGCTTTCGCGGGGCATGACAGGGTCGGTAATCACACATCCAGCCGGCTGAACACCAGCGTGGCGTTGGTGCCGCCGAAGCCGAAGGAGTTCGACAGCACGGTGCCGATCTTGGCGTTGTCGATGCGCTTGCGCACGATCGGCATGTCGGCGAACACGGGATCGAGCTCCTGGATATGTGCGCTCTCGCAGATGAAGCCGTTATTCATCATCAGCAGCGAGTAGATCGCCTCCTGCACGCCGGTGGCGCCCAGCGAGTGGCCGGTCAGCGCCTTGGTCGCCGAGATCGGCGGGCACTTCTCGCCACTTCCGAACACGCGGCGGAGCGCATCGATCTCCGGCGGATCGCCGGCCGGGGTCGAGGTCGCGTGCGGATTGATGTAGTCGACCTTGGTCTTCACCGTCGACATCGCCATGCGCATGCAGCGCTCGGCGCCTTCGCCCGAGGGCGCGACCATGTCGTAGCCGTCCGAGGTCGCGCCGTAGCCGACGATCTCGCCGTAGATGCGGGCGCCGCGCGCCTTGGCATGTTCGAGCTCTTCCAGCACCAGCACGCCGGCACCGCCGGCGATGACGAAGCCGTCGCGGTTGACGTCGTAGGGCCGCGAGGCGGTGGCGGGCGTGTCGTTGTATTTCGAGGACATCGCGCCCATGGCGTCGAACAGCACGGAGAGCGACCAGTCCAGCTCCTCGCAGCCGCCGGCGAAGATGACGTCCTGCTTGCCTATCTGGATCGTCTCATAGGCATTGCCGACGCAATGGTTCGACGTCGCGCAGGCCGACGAGATCGAATAGTTCACGCCCTTGATCTTGAACCAGGTCGCAAGCGTCGCGGAGGCCGTGGACGACATCGCCTTCGGCACTGCGAAAGGTCCGACGCGCTTCGGTCCCTTGGTGCGGGTGATGTCGGCGGATTCGACGATGGTGCGGGCGGAGGGGCCGCCGGAGCCCATGATGATGCCGGTGCGGATGTTGGAGACTTCGTCAGGCGAAAGACCGGAGTCCTGGATCGCCTGTTCCATTGCGACGTGATTCCATGCCGCGCCCTGACCGAGGAAACGCATCGCGCGGCGGTCGACCACCGTCGCGGGATCGAGCGACGGCGCGCCCGCTACCTGCGAACGGAAGCCCAGCTCGGCATATTTCTCAGCCCGCGAAATGCCCGACTTCGCCTCGTGAAGGCTCGCAAGCACTTCCTGGGTGTTGTTTCCGATCGACGAGACGATGCCCATCCCGGTGACCACAACCCGCCTCATGACAGCCTCGCCTCAATCGTTGTTGTCTTGGTGATGCGCTCAGCCCAGGCTCGTGCCCTGCTTGAACAGGCCGACCTTCAAGTCCTTGGCGCGATAAATAATCTGGTCATCGACCGAAAGCCACCCGTCGGCGATACCGAGCACCAGCTTTGAACGCATCACGCGTTTGATATCGACGTTGTACACAACCTTGCGGGCCTCGGGCAGCACCTGGCCGCTGAACTTCAGCTCGTTCAGGCCAAGCGCGCGACCACGACCTTCACCCCCGGTCCAACCCAGGTAAAAGCCGACCATTTGCCAAAGCGCGTCGAGGCCGAGGCAGCCGGGCATCACAGGATCGTTCTTGAAGTGGCAGCCGAAGAACCAGAGATCGGGCTTCACGTCGAGCTCGGCGCGCACCAGCCCCTTGCCGAACTCGCCGCCATTGTCGTTGATGTCAGTGATGCGGTCGAACATCAGCATCGGCGGCAACGGCAGCTGGGCATTGCCCGGGCCGAACATCTCGCCGCGGCCACAGGCCAGCAGATCTTCGTATTCGTAACCGTTGCGCCTGTTCAGCATGCAGAGCCTCTGTTTGAATTCCGATTGAGCGGCGCTTTTTGGCGAAAATGGGCCCCGTTTCGGTCGGAGAGCAACGCCAATTGCCACTGTCAGGCGCTGCGTCCGCATGCCCCGGATGGACTGCGGACCGGGCCTCGTGCCCGGCTGCGCCAAAATCGGCTAAGCGGAACCGCGCGCTCTCTAACACAGGCCATTTCGGGTAGCAAAGTGCATCCATGAAGGTAAAATGACGCGATACCGGGCCGGTTCCAAGCCTTATTAGAACCTCTCTAGTTGCGAGAAACTTGCATCTGCATCTTTCTGTTCTTATATTGCTGAGAGATATTGTTCACGCGTGCCCGAAATCTGGAAATGAGCGAGAATACTGCGCCCCATCACGACGACGACGTCCACTCGGCGGCCCTGCTGTCCGGCCGCCAGCCGGCTCTCACCGGCTGCCCCTGGCACGACGTCAACGAAATGCTCCAGTCCGCCGGGCTCCGTCCGACGCGTCAGCGCATGGCACTGGGCTGGCTGTTGTTCGGCAAAGGTGCTCGCCACCTCACGGCTGAAATGCTCTACGAGGAAGCGACGCTCGCCAAGGTTCCGGTGTCGCTGGCGACGGTCTACAACACGCTGAACCAGCTCACCGATGCCGGCCTGCTCCGCCAGGTCAGCGTCGACGGCACCAAGACCTATTTCGACACCAACGTCACCACCCACCATCACTACTACCTCGAGAACAGCCATGAGCTGGTCGACATCGAGGATCCGCATCTGGCACTGTCCAAGATGCCGGAAGTGCCGGAGGGTTACGAGATCGCGCGCATCGACATGGTCGTGCGCCTGCGCAAGAAGCGCTGAACCTCACAACTCTATTGTCGTCCCGGCGAACGCCGGGACCCACCGCGTGATTCCTCAATGAGGCACGCTGGCTGACGCCTCCCAAAACAATTGAACCCTGTGGTTATGGGCCCCGGCGTTCGCCGGGACGACAGCAGCGTCAGTTCACCTGCTCGTCCGAATACACGCCCCAGAGGCGCTCCTGCTGGATCCAGCCGTCAAAACCGTTGCCGGTGACGCGGCACCAGTTTGCAGCGCACTTCTTTACCTGCGTGACGACGCCGGCCTGGAGTCTTGCTGCAACCGCGCTGTCGAGATCGGCGCGATCGTAGATCGGGGCGAGGTCGTCCTTGTGCTTCATGGTGACGACCGCGGTGCGGCGGCCCGACAGCAGCGAGTGATAGACCCAGCCCTCGGCGCCTTCGGAATCGCGCACCCGGCGCCAATTCTCGAACTCGGCGGTAATTTCCACCGGCAGGCCCGAACGGGTGTAGACCCAGGCCACGTCATTGTCCTTGGTCGGGCCGGCGCGGACATTCACGTGGTCCGATTTGAGGCTGACATAGCGCGGCACCGGCAGGCCGCTGGCGGTCTGGGGCGTGGTGTCCTTGGCCGAATGCGAGGGGCCGACCGAAGCGCTCAACCAGGTGCAAACGAGCGCCATTACCGAACAAAAACGCCCCAACGCCATCAACCCGTCTCCTGTCGAAGACCCGGCCCGAGCCCGGTCCTCACCCCAAATTCCAAAACCTGCCGCGCAATCCCCTGACCCGCCCCACGCGGGTGTTCCCCAAACCGGGCTCCTTGAAGCCTTGACCCGTGGTTCTTGTCTTGGCCCGGCCTTCTGCTAGAGAGGACGGGCACTTGAACAACCAGTTTGCCCCGATTTTCCGGCCGGAAATATCGGGAGAGCTTGAAGGAAACGCCGGGGACGGACACGGCAAGGGCAGTGTCGAACAACCGGGTTAATGAGACCTCAACGACCGGCCTTTGGCGACAGAGGCGGCTTGCGACGCCTCATGAGAGCAGGACATGTCGGTGAAGAAAAAGCCCCTCGTCGTGGTGACGCGCAAGCTGCCGGATTCGATCGAGACGCGGATGCGCGAATTGTTCGACGCGCGGATCAATCTCGAGGACACGCCGATGTCCGCCGACCAGATCGCGGAAGCCGCACGCACCGCCGACGTGCTGGTTCCGACCGTCACCGACCATATCAGCGCCGACATCATCAACCAGCCCGACTGCAAGCTGCGGCTGATCGCCAATTTCGGCAACGGCGTCGATAATATCGACGTCGAGGCCGCGCATGCCCGTGGCATCACCGTCACCAACACGCCCAAGGTCCTGACCGAGGACACCGCCGACATGACCATGGCGCTGATCCTCGCCGTGCCCAGGCGGATGATCGAAGGCGCCTCGATCCTGACCGAAGGAAAGCCCTGGCCGGGCTGGTCGCCGACCTGGATGCTCGGTCATCGCATCGGCGGCAAGCGCCTCGGCATCATCGGCATGGGCCGCATCGGCCAGGCGGTGGCGCGCCGCGCCCGCGCCTTCGGCCTGCAGATCCACTATCACAACCGCCGTCCCGTCGCGCCGAAGATCGCCGAAGAGCTTGGCGCGACCTATTGGGAAAGCCTCGACCAAATGCTGGCGCGGATGGACATCATCTCGGTGAACTGTCCGCACACGCCGGCGACCTATCATTTGCTCTCGGCGCGGCGGCTGAAGCTGATCCGCAAGGACGCCTATATCGTCAACACCGCGCGCGGCGAGGTGACCGACGAGGACACGCTGATCAAGCTGATCGAAGGCGGCGAGATCGGTGGCGCCGGGCTCGACGTCTACGAGCACGAGCCCGCGGTCAACCCCAAGCTGGTGCGGCTTGCCAAGGCCGGCAAGGTGACGTTGCTGCCGCATATGGGCTCGGCCACGATCGAAGGCCGCGTCGAGATGGGCGAGAAGGTGATCATCAACATCCGCACCTTCCTCGACGCCCACAAGCCGCCGGATCGCGTGCTGCCGAGCATGCTCTGAGGTTTATTTCCCGCGCGTCTCGCGCTTGCGCCAGTCGGCGACGAAATCGATGAAGGCGCGCAGCGCGGGCGGCGTCTGGCGCCGGCTCGGGTAATACAGGAACGGGCCGGGAAACGGCTCGCACCAATCTTCCATCAGGCTGACCAGCGCGCCGGACTTCACGGCATCGCCGACATAACCGTCGATCGTTGCCCAGACGCCCGCACCATCGAGCGCGGCTCGCAGGGCAAGGGTCATGTTCGTGGAGATCAGCTTTGCCGGCGGATCGACCTTCACGATCTGGCCGGCCTTCTCGAACTCCCAATCATGCATGACGCCGCTCGAATACCGGGCGCGGATGCAATCATGCTCGAGCAAATCCTTCGGATGCTTCGGCTCGCCGCGGCGCGCGACATAATCGGGCGAGGCGACGACGACATAGTGCTGCGGACCGCTCAGCGGGATCGCCACCATGTCCTGCGCGAGATGCTCACCATAACGCACGCCGGCATCGTAGCCCCCGCTCACGATATCGACGAAACCGCTTTCGGACACGACGTCGAGATCGACCTGCGGATGCGCTGCGAGGAACGGGCCGACCATCGGCGCCAGCACGAGATCGACCGCCGGGGGCGGCGCGTTGATGCGCAGGCGGCCGGAAGCCACCTCGCGCAGGCCCCGCACCTCCGCCAGGGCATCGCCGACGTCGCGTAGGGCAGGTGCCACCCGCGACAGCAGCAGCTCGCCCGCCTCGGTGAGCGCGACACTGCGGGTGGTGCGGTTCATCAGGCGGACGCCAAGGCGCTCCTCGAGGTCGCGTAGGCGCTGGCTAAGGCTCGACACCGACACGCGAATCTCGATCGCCGCCCGCCGGAAATTGCGGGTGCGGGCGACCGCCACGAAGACTTCGAGATCGCGCAGATCAGGCTCAGTCATTGTTCGATAGGATGAACAAGCCATTCGGCATTGTCCAGCTTATCGGCGCAATGGACCAGGTGCATATCCAGCCCGTCACGCGGCGCAATCAGCCTGCCGCCTTTCGAGGAGAGCCATCATGGAACAGCACAAACTCGGTTCAACCGGCCCCCGCGTCTCTGCCCTTGGTCTCGGCTGCATGGCCATGTCGGACGCCTATGGCCCGGCCGATCGCGGCGAGAGCATCGCCACGATCCACGCGGCGCTCGACGCCGGTATCACGCTGCTCGACACCGGCGATTTCTACGCCATGGGTCACAATGAAATGCTGATCCGCGATGCGCTGAAGGAAGTGGCGCGCGACAGGGTGCAGATCAGCGTCAAGTTCGGCGCGCTACGCGGCCCTGCCGGTGAATTCACTGGCATGGATTGCCGCCCGGCCGCGATCCGGAATTTCCTCGCCTATTCGCTGCAGCGGCTCGGCACCGACTATATCGATATCTACCGCCCGGCACGGCTCGACCCCAACGTCCCCATTGAAGAGACCATCGGCGGCCTCGCCGATCTCGTGAAGGCTGGCTACATCAGGCATATCGGCCTGTCCGAGGTCGGCTCCGACACCATCCGCCGCGCGCATGCCGTGCATCCGATCGTCGATCTCCAGATCGAATATTCGCTGATCGAGCGCGGCATCGAGCGCGACATTCTCAAGACCTGCCGCGAGCTCGGCATTGGCATCACCGCCTATGGCGTGCTGGCGCGCGGCCTGATCAGCGGCCATTGGTCGAAGGATTCGGGCACGGCCGGCAAGGACTACCGGCTGATGACGCCGCGCTTCCAGGGCGCAAATCTCGACGCCAATCTCGTGCTGGTGGAGTCCCTGCGTGCCATCGCCGGCGAAATCGGCGCAACGCCGGCGCAGGTCGCAATCGCCTGGGCCGCGGCGCAGGGAAAAGAGATCGTGCCGCTGGTCGGCGCCAAGACCCGCACCCGTCTCGTCGAAGCGCTTGGCGCGACCAGGGTCACGCTGACACCGGCGCATCTTGCGGCGCTGGCCAAGGCGTTTCCGCCGGATATCGCCTCGGGCACGCGTTACACCGCCGAGCAGATGGCCCATCTCGATAGCGAGAAGCCGGCCACGGCGTAACGCAGCCCATCACGTGCGATGGGCGCTGAGGTCGGTGACCACGGGCCCGTCGCCGTTGAGCGGATTGGCCGGATCGCGCGAATAGCGCAGCGTCTCGAAGCGCATCGCGCGCGCATCGATCATCAGGAGGCGGCCAACGAGGCCGTCGCCGAAACCGACGATCTCGCGGATCGCTTCCATCGCCATCATCGACCCCAGCACGCCCGCCAGCGCACCCATGACGCCGGCTTCCGCGCAGGCGGGAACGGTGCCCGGCGGCGGCGCCTCCGGAAACAGGCAGCGATAGGTCGGATTGAATTCGCCCTGCTCGTTGGTCTCGTGCGCGCGGATGGTGGTGAGCGAGCCGTCGAAGGTGCCGAGCGCGGCCGTGATCAACGGCCGCTTCGCGAAGAAGCAGGCGTCCGAGACCAGATAGCGTGTCGAGAAATTATCAGAGCCGTCGAGCACGAGGTCGTAGTCGCCGATCAGGCTGAGCGCATTGTCAGCATTCAGCCAGGTGGCGTGGCCGACGAAGCGAACATGCGGGTTGAGCGCCGCAATCCGCTCGGCGGCGCTCTCGACCTTGTGCCGGCCGATATCGGGCGTGGTGTGGATCACCTGGCGCTGCAGGTTGGACAGCGACACCACGTCGTCATCGACCACGCCGAGCGTGCCGATGCCGGCGGCGGCCAGATACATCAGCGCCGGCGCGCCGAGCCCGCCGGCGCCGATCACCAGCGCAGAGGCGCGCTTCAGCGCCGCCTGGCCCGGTCCGCCGACGTCGCGCAGCACGATATGGCGGGCATAGCGTTCCAGTTCGTCCGGGCTCAGCATCGTCGTACGCCTCTCCTACCAAGCCGTCGCTCTCACTCCTCATGGGGAGGAAGCGCAAAGCGCCGTCTCGAACCATGCAGGCCCCGATCTCGCCGCGGCCATCCTTCGAGACGCGGCCTTGAGGCCGCTCCTCAGGATGAGGACCTGTGTACGCGGCTCGACCTTAGGCCTGAACCACCGCAACATTGTTCGCGACCAACGAGATGTGCTTCAATGGCATTGCGTTCAATGGGCTGGTTGGATTTGTCATGAGATCGATGCTTGCGGCAACCTTGATGTTTGCGGCTGCCACAGGCGCGCACGCCCAGATGACGACGCCGCAGATCCCCGGTACCAAGCCGAAGCTGGTCCAGACCGTGCCGATCCGGCCTCCGGCAACGCAGACGCCATCGGCGACGGCGGATGCGATGGCGCAAGCGGAGCGGCTGTCGCTGCAATCCGACCTCGCCTGGGTCGGCCAGTACAACGGCGCCATCACCGGCGACGTCAGCGCGCGCCTGGTCAACGCCATCAAGGAATACCAGAAGGCCAAGGGCGGCAAGCCGACCGGCGTGCTCAATCCGCAGGAGCGCGCCGCGCTGGCCGAGACGGCGCGAAAGAAGCAGGACGGCGTCGGCTGGAAGATCGTGACGGAGCCGACCAGCGGCGCCCGGCTCGGCATCCCCTCGAAACTGGTGCCGCAGCAGGCGAGCGACGCCAACTGCTCGAAATGGACCTCGCCGACCGGAACCGTGCAGGTGCTGCTCAGCCGCCGCAAGGAGGCGAACCCGACCGCGGCAAAACTCGCGGAGCTGGAGAAGGAGCCGTCCGGGCGCAAGGTCGATTACACCGTGGTGAAGCCCGATTTCTTCGTGCTCTCGGGATTGCAGGGCCTGAAGAAGTTTTACGTCCGCGGCACCTTTAGAGGTGACGAGGTCCGCACCATGACGATCCTCTACGACCAGGCGACCGAGAACACGGTCGAGCCGGTCGTGATCGCGATGTCGAGCGCGTTC
Source organism: Bradyrhizobium sp. WSM2793 (assembly GCF_000379585.1). NCBI lineage: Bacteria > Pseudomonadati > Pseudomonadota > Alphaproteobacteria > Hyphomicrobiales > Nitrobacteraceae > Bradyrhizobium > Bradyrhizobium sp. WSM2793. The sequence goes on from NZ_KB902851.1 coordinate 15,265, forward strand.
AACGCGTTTCCGTCCGGACCGCAAGCCGGGCCGCCGCCGCGCAAGACCGTCGAATACGGCACCGGCCTCGTCGTCAGCGATGACGGCGCGATCGTCACCGACCGGCTCGTCACCGACGGCTGCCTCGCCATCACGATCGCCGGCTATGGCAGCGCCGATCGCCTCGCCGAGGACAAGGAGCGCGGTCTCGCACTGCTGCATATCTACGGCGCACGCGGCCTGAAGCCATTCAGCCTCGCTGGCGGCGCGGCCAAGACGAACGTGGATGTCGTCGGCATCGCGGATCCGCAGAGCCAGGGCGGCGCGGCGGGTGTCTCGACCGTCAAGGGCGCACTCGCACCGGTCACGAGCAGCGAGTCCGCACTGTCGCCTCCGCCGGCGGTGGGATTTTCCGGTGGTCCGGCGATCGATGGCGATGGCAAGTTCACCGGCATTGCGTTGTTGAAGCCGACCATGGTGGCAGGACCCGCGACATCGGTGCCGGCCTCGCAGGCCGTGATGGTGTCCGCGGACGCCGTGCGCGATTTCCTGAAGGCCAAACAGGTCACGGTGAACGGTACGTCGACGGACGCAAAGGCCGCCGTCGTGCGCGTGATCTGCGTGCGGAAGTAGGTTTAACGCCAACTCTCGTGTCCCGGACGCGGTGCGGCGCGTAGTGGACACGAGTTCAACTGAGCCGCGAGCATCATCACACGTACGACTACTGGTCCAGTAATGGTACGGATTAGCTGGCCATCCCCATTCCGCCATCATCGTTACTGTTGATTCGGACCTCCGCGATCCCCCTTTGGATCGGGCCGGCACGTCCTGAGCGAGAAGGCTCAGCATCGAGATCGATGCACGTTCGCGTGGCGTAGTCCTGACCCAAGCATTCCAAAGGATTGATCTTCAAATGCACACGATCGTACTGGCCACCCAAAAGGGTGGCAGCGGCAAGAGCACGCTCGCCATCGGCCTCGCGCTCGCGGCCAAGCAGGCCGGCTTCACCGTCCGCCTGATCGAGACCGACCCGCAGGGCACCCTGTCGAACTGGCAGCGCCGCCGCACCACCGATGGTCTCGTCGTCGAGCCGATCTATCATGCCGCCGACATCGAGCCGCGCCTGAAGATGCTGGCTGACAGCGGCCTGCAGCTGGCGATCGTCGACACCGCCGCCGGCCTCAGCGCCGCGACCACCGCCGCGATCCGCCATTCCGATCTCTGCCTGATCCCGGCCCGCCCGAGCGTCGCCGACATCGAGGCGACCGTCTCGACGCTCAGCGTCGCACGCGCCTGGAAGCGGCCCTACAGCTTCGTGCTGAACCAGACGCCGATCCGCGGCCAGCGCATCGACAACGCCGCCAACATCCTCGCCGAGGAAGCGGCGCTCGATCTTTCGGACGTGCTCGCGCGCCCGCTGATCGTGATGCGTAACGACCACCAGGATTCGCTCGCGAGCGGCCTTGCCGTGAGCGAATTCGCGCCGAACGGGAAGTCGGCGAACGAGATCCGCGGCCTGTGGCGCTGGATCGAGACCCGGCTCGAGCTCAGCGCCACGACCAATGTCCCGATCGATCAGGTGATGTCGCCTGCGGACGGAATGCTGCATGTCGTCGCCGATCTTTCGGCGGACGAGACCACGACACTGGCGTCCTGAGCGGGGCATCGCTCTGACGGCAGTCGGCCCTTCATCATCCGGAAGGGCCCCAGCGACGAAGCGATCCGGCCACCAGCCCGGCCGGATTGCTTCGCTTCGCGGTTTTATAGACGTTCGATCTTCGCGTCGTAGCCCGGATGGAGCGCAGCGCAATCCGGGGAGTCTCTCCGCGGTCACGCTGGACCCGGATTTCGCTGCGCTCCATCCGGGCTACGGGGCTACGTCATCTCTGACACTTCTGGCACCAGAAGGTGGAGCGTCCGTTCTGCGTGAACCGCTTGACGGTGCCACCGCAGCCCGGCGTCGTGCATTTCTCGCCTTCGCGGTCGTAGACCTTGAACGAATGCTGGAAATAGCCGAGCTCGCCCGAGGTCTGGCGATGATCGCGCAAGGACGAGCCGCCGGCCTTGATGGCGTCGTTCAGCACCGTGTGGATCGCACTCACCAATCGTTTCGCATGATCGGTCGGCTCGCCGCCGCCAACGCCCTTGCGGCCCTTGGTCGCGAGCGTCGCCGCGATCCGGCGCGGCGACAGATGCGAGCGATGCAGGGCTTCGCAGACATAGATGTTGCCGAGTCCCGCCACCACGCGCTGGTCGAGCAGCGCGGCCTTCAGGCTGGTGGTCTTGCCTTCGCAGGACCGCGCCAGCATCGCGGCGTCGAATTCGTTGCCGAGCGGCTCGGGGCCGAGGTCGCGCAGCAGCGGCTCCTCCTCGAGTGCGTTACGTGCGATCACTTTCATGTAACCGAAGCGGCGCGGGTCGTTGAAGACGATGTCGGCGCCGGAAGACATCCGAAACAGCACGTGGTCGTGCGTGGAGTCCTTACCCCTCGGATAGTGAAACTCGCCGGGAGCTGCCTCGTTGTCCGGCTTGATGACGCGGAACGAGCCCGACATGCCCAGATGCATCAAGAGCACATCGCCGGAGGCGAGATCGGCCATGAGATATTTTGCACGCCGGCCGAGCCCCGTGACGACCTGCCCCTGGAGCCGGGCCACGAAATCCGGCTGGAACGGAAAGCGCAGGTCCGGCCGGCGGGCCTCCGCCACCAGGATTTTCGCACCCTCCATCACAGGCTGAAGGCCGCGGCGGACGGTCTCGACTTCGGGCAATTCAGGCATGGTCAGGCATTCACCTTATGAAGGCGGTGTGATAGCGCCATTGCGGCGGGCGCGCTATGGTTCGCCCAGTGGAGTAGAGTAATGGATCGGCCGGGCGAAACCACGCATTTTGGCTTCAGGGACGTCCCCCTGGGGGACAAGCAGACGCTGGTGAACGATGTGTTTCACAGCGTGGCGTCGCGCTATGATTTGATGAACGATTTGATGTCCGGCGGCCTGCACCGGGTCTGGAAGGACATCATGATTACCGCGCTCGACCCGCCGAGGAGCGACCGGTCGTTCGCGTTGCTCGACGTGGCCGGCGGCACCGGCGACATCTCGTTCCGTGCCGCCAAGGTGGCGGGCCCCGGCTTCCATGCCACCGTCTGCGATATCAACACCGACATGCTGGCGGTGGGCCGCGAGCGCGCCGCGAAGCGCCATCTCGAAACCCGGGTCGATTTCGTCGAAGGCAATGCCGAAGCGCTCGCCTTCGCCGACCGCAGCTTCGACGCATATACGATCGCCTTCGGTATTCGCAACGTGCCCCGGATCGATCTGGCGCTGCGCGAAGCACACCGCGTGCTGAAGCCCGGCAGCCGCTTTCTGTGCCTGGAATTCTCTACTGTCGAGATGCCCGGGCTTGACCGGATCTACGACCTGTTCTCGTTCAAGGTGATCCCGCCGCTCGGCCGGATGATCACGGGCGACGCCGAGTCCTACCAATATCTCGTCGAGTCCATCCGCAAGTTTCCAAAACCCAACGCCTTCGCCGACATGATCCGCGACGCCGGCTTCGCCCGCGTCAGCTGGCAGACCCTGTCCGGCGGCATCGTCGCACTGCATTCGGGCTGGCGTTTGTGATCTCTGCCTTCACCCACATTGCGCGCCTGATCCGCGCCGCGTTCGTGTTTGCGCGCGAGGGCGTGTTCGGCTCGGTCGATCCGAGCCTGGTGCCGCCGCCGGGACAGCTCGCTCTGAAGCTGGCGCGCCTCGTCGAACGACGTGGCGTCAAGCACGGCCCGCGGATATCGCGCGCGCTGACGCGGATGGGCCCCGCCTATCTCAAGCTCGGACAATTCCTGGCCACACGCCCCGACGTCGTCGGCGTCATCATGGCGCGCGACCTCGAAAGTCTCCAGGACCGCCTGCCGCCGTTTCCGCAGGACGAAGCCGAAGCCGCGATCGCGACCTCGCTGGAGCGGCCACTGAAGGATGTGTTTGTGAGCTTCGGCCCTCCCGTCGCGGCGGCCTCGATCGCGCAGGTGCATCGCGGCGAGGTTTTGCACGCCGGCATCCGCAAGTCGGTCGCGGTCAAGGTGCTTCGGCCCAACGTCGCTACGCGCTTCCGCCGCGACCTCTCCGATTTCTTCTTCGTCGCGCACAAGGCCGAGGCTTATTCGGCCGAAGCGCGGCGCCTGCGCCTCATCGAGGTCATCAACACCATGTCGCGCTCGGTCGCGATGGAGATGGATCTGCGGCTGGAAGCTGCGGCGCTGTCGGAGATGGCAGAGAACACGCAGGGCGATCCTGATTTCCGCGTGCCGGCCGTGGACTGGGACCGCACCACGCACAACGTGCTGACGATGGAGTGGATCGACGGCATCGCGCTGAACGATCACAAGCGTCTGGCCGAATCGCAGGTCGACCTGCCCGATCTCGGCCGCAAGGTGATCCAGAGCTTCCTGCGCCACGCGCTGCGCGACGGCTTCTTCCACGCCGACATGCATCCGGGCAATCTGTTCCTGGATGACGCGGGGCGACTCGTCGCGGTCGATTTCGGCATCATGGGCCGGCTCGGCATGAAGGAGCGGCGCTTCCTCGCCGAAATCCTGCTCGGCTTCATCACCCGCGATTATCGCCGCGTCGCCGAGGTGCATTTCGAGGCGGGCTACGTGCCCGCACATCACTCGGTCGAGAACTTCGCGCAAGCGATTCGCGCCATCGGCGAGCCGATCCACAACCGCACGGCGGAAGAGATCTCGATGGCGCGGCTCTTGACGCTGCTGCTCGAGGTCACCGGCCTGTTCGACATGACCACGCGCCCCGAGCTGATCCTGCTCCAGAAGACCATGGTCGTGGTCGAAGGCGTGGCGCGCGGCTTCGATCCCAGGCTCGACATCTGGAAGGTCGCCGACCCCGTGGTACGCGAATGGATCGAGCGCAATCTCGGTCCGATCGGCCGGGTGCAAGGCGCGCTCGCCGGGACCGGAGACATCGCGCGCGTGCTGATGCGCATGCCGGAAATCGCCGAGCGGTCCGTGAAGGTCCTCGAGCAGCTCGAGACCATGACACGGGAGGGCATCAGGCTGTCGCCCGAGAGCATCGCCGCGATGGGCCGCAGCGAGGGCCGCAAGAATCGCTGGCGCACTGTCGCGCTCTGGATCATCGCCGCGACCTTCATCGGGATCCTGATCGCCGTCCGGAATCTGTGATTGCCAAAAGCCTGATTGCATTGCAATCACACGAGTGATAGCATCGCTATCATTTCGTGCTGGAGGGGCGTCATGGCAAGCCTGACCATCCGCAAGCTCGACGACGCCGTCAAAACCTATTTGCGGCTGCGCTCGGCCAAGAACCGCAGGTCGGTCGAGGAAGAGGTCCGGGTCATCCTGCGGGAGCTGATCGAGGGCCGCGAGGAGCCGCTGACGCCGTTTGCGGTACCGCCTGCGGTATCCTCCACCCCCGCACTCCAGCGCACCGGCGCCGTCCCCGAGGCCAGCGTCACCCTGATCATCGGCGGCGGCATCGCGGCCTATAAATCGCTCGACCTGATCCGAAGGCTGAAGGAGCGCCGCGTCGAGGTCCGCTGCGTCCTGACCAAGGCGGCCCAGCAATTCGTCACGCCGCTGGCGGTCAGCGCCCTCTCCCATGAGCGCGTCTATACCGACCTGTTCGACCCGCAGAGCGAGTTCGACGCCGGCCATATCAGGCTTGCGCGCGACTGCGACCTGATAGTCGTCGCGCCGGCGACCGCCGACCTGATGGCCAAGATAGCCAACGGCCATGCCGACGATCTCGCCAGCGCCATCCTGCTCGCGACCAACCGCAAGGTGCTGCTGGCACCGGCAATGAACCCGCTGATGTGGACCAATGCGGCCACGCGCCGCAACCTCACGCAGCTGCAGCGCGACGGCGTGGTGCTGATCGGACCCAATTCCGGCGAGATGGCCGAAGCAGGCGAAGCCGGTGTCGGCCGCATGTCGGAAGCGATCGAGATTGCCGCCGCCGCCGAGCGCCTGCTGCGGCCGCCGGCGCCAAAGCCACTTGCCGGCAAGCGCGTACTGATCACCGCAGGTCCTACCCACGAGCCGATCGATCCGGTGCGCTACATCGCCAATCGCTCCTCGGGCAAGCAGGGCTTTGCCATTGCCGCCGCCGCACAAGCCGCCGGCGCCGAGGTGATTTTGGTCAGCGGTCCGGTCGACCTCAGCGATCCCCAGGGCGTCACCGTCAAGCACGTCGAATCGGCGCGGCAGATGCTGGAGCAGGTGCAGGCCTCGCTTCCCGCCGACATCGCGATCTTTGCCGCCGCGGTCGCCGACTGGCGCGTTGCCAATGAAGGCGAGCAGAAGCTGAAGAAGACTTCGGCCGGCATGCCGCCGCTTCAGCTGATCGAGAACCCCGATATCCTCGCCACGATCTCGAAGCTGACCGACAAGCGCCCGCCGCTGGTGATCGGCTTTGCCGCCGAGACGGAGCACCTCATCGACAACGCCAAGTCAAAACTGGCCCGCAAGGGCTGCGACTGGATCGTCGCCAACGACGTCTCGCCCGCCACCGGCGTGATGGGCGGCGACCGCAACACCGTGCATCTGATTAGCCGCAAGAATGGTGAGAAGGACGGCGAGATTGCAGTTGATTCCTGGCCGGTGATGACCAAGGAACAGGTCGCCATCGAACTGGTCGCGCATGTCGCACGAAGCGTGACCGACAAATCCCTGGAGCCGGCATCTTGAGCACGAAGGTCCCTGTCGAACTGCAACGCCTGGCCCATGCGGAAGGCCTGCCAATGCCGGCCTATCAGACTACCGAGGCTGCCGGCCTCGATCTGATGGCGGCGGTGCCGGACAGCGAGCCGATGATGCTCGCCCCCGGCCAATATGCGCTGGTGCCGACGGGCCTTGCGATCGCATTGCCGGCCGGGCACGAGGCGCAGGTGCGACCGCGCTCGGGGCTTGCCGCCAAGCACGGCGTCACCGTGCTGAACTCGCCGGGCACGATCGACGCGGACTATCGCGGCGAGATCAAGGTGATCCTGATCAATCACGGCACAGCGCCGTTCGTGATCAAGCGCGGCGAGCGCATCGCCCAGATGGTGATCGCGCCCGTGGTGCAGGCCGCGCTGGTTCCGGTGGCCACATTGTCGGCCACCGATCGCGGCGCCGGCGGCTTCGGCTCGACGGGCCGCTAGTTCTTACCTCTCCCGCTTGCGGGAGAGGTCGACGCGCAGAGCGCGGCGGGTGAGGGCTCTCTCCTCTGGGGAGCGTCCCGTTGCGGAGATNCCCCAACCCTCCCCCGCAAGCGGGGGAGGGAGCGCACCTGCTTCGTGGAAACGGCTCACCCCTCTTCATCATCCGCTAACGCACGGCAATTCCAGCCGAATCATCCGAAGATTTACGTGTGTTGGAACCCTTCACTCTGCATTTTTTTGGGGCTGCCTTTGCGTTCACGATCTGGACTCTTACCGCCGGAGTCGCGGTGAGGGTATTGTCGTTTGATTCGCGCGCGACGGGGGTCGCCGCGCGCAAATCTGTGCGATCTTGGGGCAACTATGTCAGGCGTGATCGTGTCGATGCGTCGGACGCTGCTGTCGTGCACATCGCTCGTGCGCAACGGCTTGTTGGGAGGCGCTCTTGCAGCGCTGCTGCCGGCTGCGCCGGCCGAGGCGGCCGACCTCATCGACACCCTCTCCATCATGCTGGATTTCAACCGGCAGGAACTCGCGGTGCTCGCCACCGCGCTGGCCCTGCTCGGCTTCTCGGTGGTGGCTGCGATCCTCTTGATGCGCACGCGCGTGCGCACGGCGAAGAACGAGGCGCGGCTGCGCGCCCGAATCGGGGAACTCCAGCTCCAGGCCGACCGCTTCGGCGCGCTGCTATTCGCCGAGCCGCAGATCCTGATCTCCTGGCCGGCCGGCGATAATCGCGCGCAGATCTCCGGCGACATCTCCATGGTGTTGCCGCGCGACTCCTCGCCGCAACGCGTGCTCGCCTTCGGAACCTGGCTGCCGCCGGAACCCGCGCTCCAGATGGATCATGCCGTCGATGCGCTGCGTGACCGCGGCGACGGGTTCCAGCTGACACTGACCACCGCGCATGGCCACACGCTCGAGGCCATCGGCCGCGCCATCGGCGGCCAGGCCATTGTCCGGATTCGCGAACTCTCGGGGCTCCGCCGCGATCTGGCCGAGACCAATCTGCGCTACAACGCGCTCTCCGACGAGACCGAGATGCTGCGCGGCTTTGCCGCCAACGCCCCCTGGCCGATCTGGGCCAAGGGCGAGAACGGCGCGCTGACCTACGCCAACCCCGCCTATGTCCGCGCGACCGAGGCGAACAACGTCACCGACGCGCAGGAGCGCAAGCTCGAGCTGCTCGACAGCGCCGATCGCACCGCGATGGAACGGGGACTGAAGGACACCGCCAATTTCAACGCGCGGCTGCCGATCGTGATCAGCGGCGAGCGCCGCATCTACGACGTGCGCGCGGTCAATGTCGGCAGCGGCAGCGTCGGCGTCGCCATCGATGCCAGCGAGGCGGATGCGCTCAGCTCGGCGCTGGTGCGGATGGCGGAGGCGCATCGCCGCACGCTCGACCAGCTCTCCTCCGGCGTTGCCGTGTTCGACGGCCAGCGTCGGCTCGCCTTCTACAACGATTCCTACCGCCGGCTGTGGGACCTCGACCGCACCTTCCTCGACGCCAATCCCGATGATTCCAGCGTGCTCGACCAGCTCCGCGCCGCGCGCAAGCTGCCGGAGCAGCCGGACTTCCGTGCCTGGAAATCCAAGCTGCACGAGGCCTATCGCGCGGTCGAGACCACCAAGGACACCTGGTACCTGCCCGACGGCCGCGCGCTCTCGGTCGTGACCACGCCGAACCCGGAAGGCGGCGTCACCTATCTGTTCGACGATGTCACCGAGAGCCTCGAGCTCGCTCGCCGCTTCGACGGCATGATCCGGGTCCAGCGCGAGACGCTGGACAGTCTCGCCGAGGGCGTCGCGGTGTTCGGCAGCAACGGCAAGGCGCAACTGTTCAACCCGGCCTTCGTCCGGATGTGGAAGCTGTCGAGCGATGCCATGCGCGACGAGCCGCACATCCAGACGGTGGAAGGATGGTGCCATCAGCTGTTCGACGACCCCACGGTCTGGCGTCAGATCCGCGAGGCCGTCACCTCGATCGAGAGCCGCGCCGACGTGCCGCTGAAGCTGGAGCGCAAGGACGGCAGCGTGCTCGACGGCATGATCCGCCCGCTGCATGACGGCGCGACCATGCTGACGTTCCAGGACATCACCGACACCGAGAACGTCGAGCGCGCACTACGCGAGCGCAACGAGGCGCTGGAGGCTGCCGACCAGATGAAGGTGGATTTCGTCCACCACGTTTCCTACGAGCTGCGCTCGCCGCTCACCACCATCATCGGCTTCGCGCATTTCCTCAGCGATCCCTCGACCGGGCCGCTGACGCCGAAACAGGCCGAATATCTCGACTACGTCACCAAATCGACCAACGCGCTGCTGGCGCTGACCAACAACATCCTCGATCTCGCCACCATCGACGCCGGCGCGATGAAGCTGGAACTCGGCCCGGTCGACGTCAGCAAGACCATCGAGCTCGCGGCCGAAGGCATCCAGGACCGGCTCGCCACCGACCGCATCCGCCTCAAGGTCGAGATCGCGCCCGATGTCGGCAGCTTCGTCGGCGACGAGAAACGCGTGGTGCAGGTGCTCTATAACCTCCTCGCCAACGCCGTCGGGTTTTCTCCACAGGATTCCACCGTCGGCATCAGCGCGCGCCGCACCGAACGCAGCGTGGTCTTCACTGTGACAGATTCCGGGCCTGGAATACCTGCCGACATGAAGGACAAGGTGTTCAACTGGTTCGAAAGCCGCTCGCAGGGCTCGCGTCACCGCGGCGCCGGGCTCGGCCTGTCGCTGGTGCGCTCCTTCGTCGAGCTGCATGGCGGCAAGGTGCGGGTGGATTCGATCGTCGGCCGGGGCACGGTCGTGATCTGCGACTTCCCGACCGACCAGGCGGCGCATCGCGACGCCGCCGAATGACAGAACCAACCGCATTCTCCGTCGCGCTTCACAACGAGACCGCCACCGCGCAATTGATGGCCGATCTCGCGCTGCTGGTCGGCCCCGGCGATGTCATTACGCTGACCGGCGATCTCGGCGCCGGCAAGACAGCTGCCGCCCGCGCGCTGATCCGCTACCTCGCCGGCGACGAGGAGCTGGAGGTGCCGAGCCCGACCTTCACCCTGGTGCAGGGCTATGAGCTGCCGCCGTTCCCGGTGATGCACGCCGATCTCTACCGCGTCGAGGACGAGAGCGAGCTCGAGGAGATCGGGCTGTCGCCGCTGCCCGATGCCACACTCGTCCTGATCGAATGGCCGGAGCGCGCGCCGTCGGCGATGCCAGTGGATCGCATCGACATCGCGCTGACGCATCGCCCCGCATTGGGCTCGAACGCGCGCGCCGCCGACATCACCGGTCACGGCAAGAGCGCGGCCACGGTCGCGCGGCTGCAGGCATTGCGTGAATTCCTGGACGCAGCGGGCTACTTGGATGCGACGCGCAAGCGCATGGCGGGCGATGCCTCGACGCGCTCCTATGCGCGGCTGCTGCGCGACGGCGAGAGCGTCATCCTCATGAACTCTCCGCAGCGGCCAGATGGCGCGGCGATGTACAACGGGAAGTCCTACAGCGCCGCGGTGCATCTTGCGGAGAACATCAGGCCTTTCGTTGCCATGGACGAAGGCTTGCGCGTAGTCGGCGTCTCGGCGCCCGCGATCCACCATTACGATCTCGACCACGGCTTCCTGATCTCCGAGGATTTCGGCAGCGAAGGCGTAATCGAGGGCGACCCGCCACGCCCGATCGCCGAACGTTACGAAGCTGCGACCGACGTGCTCGCCGTGCTGCACTGGAGGACATTGCCTGAGACGCTGGAGCTGGCGGACCAGACCTACACCATTCCTATCTTCGACATCGAGGCGCTGCTGATCGAAATCGGCTTGATGCCTGAATGGTATCTGCCCGATCGCAACGCGCCGCTGAGCGATGAGAAGCGCGCGGAGTTCTTCGCGATGTGGCGCGAGTTGCTGAAGAAGCCGTTGGCCGCGCCCAAGACGTGGGTCATCCGCGATTATCACTCGCCGAACTTGATCTGGCTCGCTGACCGCGACACCATCAAACGCGTCGGCGTGATCGACTTCCAGGACGCCGTGCTCGGGCCGCACTCTTACGACGTGGTGTCGCTGCTCCAGGACGCCCGCATCGACGTGCCCGAAAGCCTCGAGCTGACGCTGCTGTCGCGCTACATCAAGGCGCGGCGCGCTGGCGATGCCGGCTTCGATCCGGCCGGTTTCGCCGAGCTCTACGCGATCATGTCGGCACAGCGGAACACGCGGCTGCTCGGCACCTTCGCCCGCCTCAACCGCCGCGATGGCAAGCCGCATTATTTGCGTCACCAGCCGCGGATCTGGACCTATCTCCAGCGCTCGCTGGCGCATCCCGCGCTGAGCTCTTTGCGCGACTGGTATCTCGCCAACGTCCCGCCGCCCCAAAGGCCGCCAAAGGCTTGATTCGGGGCCCGATTTACCAGCTGTTAGCCAAGACGCCGGTATTCTGGCGGCCAGGCAGCCGGATCATTACGGGCTGGAGCGGGCAGATGGCGGTAAAGACGGACCAGCGCGGCAACAGCCGGGTTGTTTTCGAGCGCGGGATCTCGGCCCAGATGATGGGGATCGACGGCACCTGGCGGCGCGACTGCACCATGGAGGACGTCTCCGAGACCGGCGCCAAGCTGACCATCGACGGCTCGGTCGAAGGCCTTCATCTGAAGGAATTCTTCCTCCTGCTGTCGTCCACCGGACTTGCGTACCGGCGTTGCGAGCTGGCCTGGGTCAATGGCGACCAAATCGGGGTCAATTTCCTCAAGCTCGGCGACAAGAAGAAAAAGGCGCGTTCCACAGCCGTCGGGGCATGATGGCAACACCCGTCGTACAACCGTCACGGCGGGTGGCTAAGGCGGTTGAGATGCGGTGCGGCTGATCGAACCTCGTGTTAGGATTGCTGCGAACGCGAAAGGTCTGAGAAAGCGAAGGATGTCCGTCAAACCGACCAAAGCCATGGTGCTCGCTGCAGGGTTTGGCCTGCGCATGCGTCCCCTGACGGACAGGATGCCGAAGCCGATGGTGCCGGTGGCCGGCCAGCCGCTGCTCGACCACGTGCTCGACAAGCTCGGCCAGGCCGGCGTGACCGACGCCGTGGTCAACGTGCATTACCTGCCGGACCAGATCATCGATCATGTCGCATCGCGCCAGCTTCCGCGCGTGACGATTTCTGACGAGCGCGACCAAGTGCTCGGCACCGGCGGTGGCGTGGTCAAGGCACTGCCGTTGCTCGGCGACGCACCGTTCTTCCACGTCAATTCCGACACGCTCTGGATCGACGGCGTGCGCTCCAATTTGACGCGGCTTGCCGAAAATTTCGACCCCGCGCGGATGGATATCCTGCTGCTGATGGCGCCGACGGCGACCAGCATCGGTTATGGCGGTCGCGGCGATTACGGCATGCTGCCCGACGGCGCCTTGCGCAAGCGCAAGGAAAAGGAAGTCGTTCCGTTCGTCTATGCCGGCGCTGCGATCCTGTCGCCGTCGATCTTCGAAGGCGCGCCGCAGGGCGAGTTCTCGCTGACTAAAATGTTCGACCGCGCCAACGAGCAGGAGCGGCTGTTCGGCCTCCGCCTCGACGGCGTCTGGATGCATGTCGGCACGCCCGACGCCGTGCACGCCGCGGAAGAGGCGTTTCTGGAGAGCGTGGCGTAGGGCCGGTCTTTTGTCTCGGACGCGGAGCGGCACGAAGTGCCGCTCCGCAGAGCCGGGACCCACTCCATCCTCACTCTCGGAAAGCAGATTGGGCCCCGGCTCAGCAGCGCACCACTGCGTGCTGCGCTGCGTCCGGGGCACGAGAGCGGTGGCGCCGCGAACAGTGCCGTAGCCCGGATGGAGCGCAGCGTAATCCGGGGCCACCATCACTTGTGGCACGAATCCCGGATTGCGCTACGCTCCATCCGGGCTACGAAGCGCGCGAACAGCGGGGACGATTTCGCGCCGCCCCATGACCATTTGACCCCGCCTCCCTATATTGCCTGATCCTTCGAATCAGGCAGCTCATGCGCGTCTTCAGCGTCCCCCTCTCAGTTCCATTCCTGCGCACGATCGTCGCGAGCCTGCTCGAGGGACGACTGGTCGAGGGATTCGAGGCGCGCAAGGAACCGGCGCGTCTGGCGGATGCGACGCTATACCTCCCGACACGGCGCGCGATGCGCGTGGTCCGCGAGATCTTCCTCGACGAGATGAAAGCGGACGCCGTGGTGCTGCCGCGCATCGTCGCGCTCGGCGACATCGACGAGGATGAGCTCGCCTTCGCCGACGAGGGCGAGCAGTTCTCCGGCGCGACGCCGCTCGACATTCCGCCGCGGCTCGGCGAGCTCGAACGACGGCTGACGCTGGCGCAACTGGTCGCGGCCTGGGCCAAGGGCCCGGTGCTGTCGCCGCTGGTGGTCGGCGGGCCCGCTTCGACGCTGGCGCTCGCCGGCGACCTCGCGCGTCTGATCGACGACATGGTGACGCGCGGCGTCGACTGGAGCGCGCTCGACGGTCTCGTACCCGACAACCTCGACCGCTACTGGCAGCACTCGCTCGAATTTTTGCGGATCGCACGCATCGCCTGGCCCGGTCATCTCACCGAGATCAACCGGATTGAACCCGCAGCCCGGCGCGATCTCCTGATCGCGGCGGAAGCCAAGCGCCTGACCGCACATCCCCATGGGCCCGTGATCGCAGCGGGCTCGACCGGCTCGATGCCGGCCACCGCGAAATTCCTGCACGCAGTCGCCTCGTTGCCGCATGGCGCAGTGGTGCTGCCGGGCCTCGACACCGATCTCGACGACGACGCCTGGCGCAGCATCGGCGGCTTGCGCGACTCGCTCGGCAAGTTCGCGGAGCATCCGGCGTCGAACCATCCGCAATACGCGATGAACGCACTGCTGGATCGTTTTGGCATCAAGCGCAGCGACGTCGAGATTCTCCAGCCGCCAACGGACGGCGGCCGCGATCTGCTCGCATCGGAATCGATGCGGCCGTCGGCCAAAACGGAAGTCTGGCACGATCGGCTGAAGCAGCCGGACGTCGCGGCGAAGATCGCCGGCGGCATGAGAAACCTCGCGGTCGTCGAAGCACCCAATCCTGAAATGGAAGCGCTCGCCATTGCCATCGCCATGCGCGAAGCGCGGCATCTCGACAAATCGGCAGCGCTGGTGACGCCGGACCGCGCGCTGGCGCGGCGGGTGATGGCCGCGCTGGCCCGATGGGATCTCGCCTTCGATGATTCCGGCGGCGACGTGCTGATGGAAACATCCGCCGGCGTGTTTGCGCGTCTCACCGCGGAAGCCGCGACCAAGGGACTGGAGCCACCGACGCTGCTGGCGATGCTGAAGCATCCGCTGTGCCGGCTCGGCCGGCTGCCTGGCGCATGGAAGGCGGCGATCGAACATCTCGAGCTTGCAGTCCTGCGCGGCACGCGCCCGCCTGCCGGCACCGGCGGCCTGCTGCGCGAATTCAACCGCTTTCGTGACGAGCTGACAAAGCTGTGGCGCAGCGAGGTCTCCGCGCTTCACAAGGCCGAGCCCCGTGCGCGTCTCAAGGCCGAAAATATCGACCGCATCCAGACGCTGATCGACACCTTGCAGAAGGCGCTGGCGCCGATCGAGAATCTGGTGTCGGCCAAGCCATATGACTTTGCCGAACTTGCGCACCGGCATCGCGAGATCATGATCGAGCTGTCGCGCGACGAGCAGGGCATCCCGCTGGCCTTCGAGGAGCGCGAAGGCCTCGCGCTCGCCGGCGCCTTCGACGATCTCCTGCGCGGCGGCACGACCAGCGGACTGATGGTGACGCTGCCTGATTATGCCGACGTCTTCCAGACCGCTTTCAGCGATCGCGCCGTGAGGCGGCGAGACAAGCCGGGCGCGCGGCTGCAGATCTACGGCCCGCTGGAATCGCGCCTGATGCAGGCTGACCGCATCATCGTCGGCGGCCTGATCGAAGGCGTCTGGCCACCGGCTCCGCGCATCGACCCCTGGCTCAGCCGGCCGATGCGGCACGAGCTCGGTCTCGATCTGCCGGAGCGCCGCATCGGCCTCTCCGCCCACGATTTTGCTCAGCTGCTCGGCGGCGACGAGGTGATCCTCACCCATTCCGCCAAGGCCGGCGGCGCACCTGCGGTGGCTTCGCGCTTCCTTCATCGGCTGGAGGCGGTTGCGGGCGACGATCATTGGAAGGCGGCCGTTCGCGCCGGCGAGAAATATGTGCAGTTCGCGGGCGCGCTCGACCAGCCCGCTGAAGTCACGCCGATCAAGCAGCCCGAGCCGCGGCCGCCGCGGGCGACGCGGCCGCTCAGGATGTCGGTGACCGCGATCGAAGACTGGCTGCGCGATCCCTACACGATCTACGCAAAACACATTTTGCGGCTCGATGCGCTCGATCCCGTCGACATGCCGCTGTCGGCCGCCGACCGCGGCTCGGCGATTCATGATGCGATCGGCGAGTTCACCGAGAGTTATGCGACGCGTCTGCCTGAAGACCCCGCGCGCGTGCTGCGCACGATCGGCGAGAAACATTTCGCGCCGCTGATGGAGCGACCCGAGGCGCGGGCGCTGTGGTGGCCGCGCTTCCAGCGCATCGCGCGCTGGTTCGGCGAATGGGAGACCGCGCGCCGCGACGCGATCGAGGCCATCGTCGCGGAGACCCGCGGCGAGATTTCAATCATGCTCGACAGCGCGCGCAGCTTCCGCCTTTCCGCGCGCGCCGACCGCATCGAACGGCGCCAGGGCGGCGGTTACGCCATCCTCGACTACAAGACCGGTCAGCCGCCGACCGGCAAGCAGGTCCGCATGGGCCTGTCGCCGCAGCTCACGCTGGAAGCCGCGATCCTGCGCGAGGGTGGCTTTCCCGATATCGACGCCGGCGCGTCGGTGAGCCAGCTCGTCTATGTGCGCCTGAGCGGCAACAATCCGCCGGGCGAGGAGCGCATCCTCGAGCTAAAGTACAAGCCGGGCGACGAGCCGCAGCCGCCGGACACAGCAGCCGCCGAAGCGCGCGCCAAGCTTGAAGCCCTGATCCGTGCCTTCGACGACGAAAACCAGCCCTACACCTCGCTGAACCTGCCGATGTGGTCCAACCGCTACGGCACCTATGACGATCTCGCCCGGATCAAGGAATGGTCTGCGGCCGGCGGTTTGGGGATCGAGGAATGGTGAAGCTGCCACGTCCCATTCCCGACGAGGTGCGCGCGCGGCAGGCGCGTGCGTCCGATCCGACCGCGTCGGCGTTCGTGTCGGCCAACGCCGGCTCGGGCAAGACCCATGTGCTGGTGCAGCGGGTGATCCGCCTGCTGCTGTCGGGCGTGCCGCCGGAGAAGATCCTCTGCATCACCTTCACCAAAGCCGCCGCCGCCAACATGGCCGAGCGCGTGTTCACCACGCTCGGTCACTGGGTGACGCTGGATGATACCGGGCTCGACGCAGCGATCCGCGCTGTCGGCATCCCGCATCCCAGCGCGAAAATTCGGCGCGACGCGCGAAAACTGTTCGCCTGCGCGCTGGAGACGCCGGGCGGGCTGAAGGTGCAGACCATTCACGCGCTGTGCACGCGCCTGCTCCAGCAGTTTCCGTTCGAGGCCAACGTTCCCGCACGCTTCGCCGTTATCGACGAGCGCGACCAGACCGACATGATGGAACGCGCCAATCTCAAGGTGCTGCTGGAGGCCGCGCGCGATCCCGAGAGCGTCACCGGCCGCGCATTGCTGACCGCAATGGCCAGCGCCGCCGACGTCACCTTCAAGGAGGTCGTGCGCGAGGCGTGCCTGAGCCGCGATCACTTCATGGCCTGGACGGATGAGGCCGGCAACGCCGAAGCCGCGGCGGCGCAGATGGCGTCGGCGCTGGGCGTTGATGCGAGCGACCGCATCGAGGACGTCGAGACCGAGATTCTCGATGGACCCTATCTGCCGCGATCGCGCTGGGACGACATCGCCTTTGCGCTGGAGGACGGCAGCAAGTCCGACAACGACCAGGCCAGCCGGCTCCGCGAGGCCAAGGCGTTCTCCGGCAGCGCGCAAGTCGATGCCTATCTCTGCGTCTTCCTCACCGACGAAAAGCTGCCGCGCAAGGCCGTGCTGACGAAAAAATTTGGCGACCACAATCCGTCCGTCGCCCGCCTGTTCGAGAACGAGGCGCAGCGCATCAGCGGCTTGATCGAGAAGCGCCGCGCGGTGACCATGCGCGACCGCACCGCGGCCCTGCTGCACATCGCGACCGCGGCTGCCGCCAACTACCGCCGCGAGAAGCAGGAGCGCGGGCTGCTCGACTACGACGATCTCATCGACAAGACGCTGGCGATGCTGAATCGCGTCTCGTCGGGCTGGGTGCATTACAAGCTGGACCGCGGCGTCGATCATGTCCTGATCGACGAAGCGCAGGACACCAGCCCGCGGCAATGGGACATCGTCGCGCACATCATCTCCGAATTCACCGCCGGGGAAGGCGCGCGCGAGGGGCTGAACCGCACGGTGTTCGCGGTCGGCGACGAGAAGCAGTCGATCTTCTCGTTCCAGGGCGCGGCCCCGCACGAATTCGATGCGCGCCGGCGAGAGCTGCACCGCAAGTTCACCGCCGCCGGGCTGAAGTTCGACCCCGTGGCATTCACCTATTCGTTCCGCTCGGGCGCCGCGATCCTGCACTCGGTCGACCACGTCTTCCGCGAGCAGGAGATCTACAAGAGCATCCATTCGGTCGAGATCGGCCATCCCCTGCACAACGCGCTCGCCGATGCCGGTCCGAGCGTGATCGAGCTGTGGGATCTGGCTGTCGCCGACGACCGCCAGGAGATCGAAGGCTGGCGCGCGCCGTTCGACGGCGTCGCTGTCACCAGCCCAGAAGTCAAGCTGGCGCGCCGCATCCAGGCCGAGATCAAGCGGCTGGTCGAGAGTGGCACGCTGACCGGGCACGAAGGCGAGCGCCGACCGCTGCGCTATGGCGACATGCTGATCCTGGTGCGCCGCCGCGGCAATGCCTTCGATGCCGTGATCCAGGCGCTGAAGCACGCTGGCGTTCCGGTGGCCGGCGCCGACAGGCTCAAGCTGACCGAGCACATCGCGATCATCGACCTGATGAACCTCGCTGATGCCCTGCTGCTGCCGCAGGACGATCTCGCGCTGGCGGTGGCGCTGAAGAGCCCGCTGTTCAGCCTCGATGACGACGACCTGTTCCAGCTTGCCCACGACCGCAAGGGATCGCTGCGCCGCGCGCTCGGCGAGCATGCGAAGGGAAGCGAGAAGTTTGCGGCCGTGCTGCGGCGTCTGGAAGCCTGCGAGATTCGTGCGCGCGAGGAAACGCCGTTTGCCTTCTACGCCTGGCTGTTAGGGGGCGACGGCGGACGTGCGCGCATCCTGCGCCGGCTCGGCTTTGAAGCCAACGACGCGCTCGACGAATTCCTGGAACTGGCGCTGAGCTGTGAGCGCAAGGCGCCGGCATCGTTGCAAGGCTTCATGGCCTGGCTGCGCTCGGCCGACACCGAGGTGAAGCGCGACATGGAAATCTCGCGCGACGAGGTGCGGGTGATGACCGTGCACGGCGCCAAGGGCCTGGAGGCTTCGGTCGTGTTCATGGTCGACACCACATCGTCGCCCGCGGACTCGCAGCGGGTCCGGCTGATCCACGTGCCGCGCGGCAATGGCGGCGAGGTCGTGGTCTGGGCCGGCCGCAAGGCCGACGACCCCAAGCCGGTCGCCGACGCGCGCAAGGCCATGCTCGAGGAGACCGAGGACGAGTATCGCCGCCTGCTCTACGTCGCGATGACGCGCGCGGCCGACCGCCTGATCGTCGGCGGTTGCATGCCCGGCAACATGAAGACGGTGCGCAAGCTGAGCTGGTACGACCTGGTCGACACTGGTCTCGCCGGCTCGGGCCTGGACAAGCAGACGATCGAGACGCCGCTCGGCAAGGTGACCCGATTCGCCCGACCGGAGGACGTCGCCGCGCTGGGCACGCCTGCGGCAGCAGTGGACCAGACGATCACATTGCCGGACTGGCTGCGAACACCGGCGCCGCACGAGGCCGTTGACGACGATCTGGTGCGTCCGTCCGGCCAGTCAGCTGAGGAAGGCCGCAGCGTGCGGACAGGCGAATCGGTGCAATCGCGCGCGCTGGCACTGCAGCGCGGCACGCTGGTGCACCGGCTGCTGCAATCCCTGCCTGATATCGCTGCGGAGCGCCGGCGCGAGGCCGCGCTCGGCTTCATGGCGCGCAATGCCTCCGACTGGACCGAGGCCGACCGCGCCGCGTTGGCCGACAAGGTGCTGGCTTTGATCACTGAACCGCGCTTTGCGCCGGTGTTTGCCGCCGGCAGCCGGGCGGAGGTCGCCATCGCCGGCCGGCTGGAGCGGCCGGGCCGTACTCCAGCATTGGTGTCGGGGCAGATCGACCGGCTGGTCGTTCGTCCGGAGGAGGTTTTGATCGTCGATTTCAAGACCAACCAGGCGGCGCCCAGGAACGCGGCCGCAGCGCCCGCCGCCTATGTCCGGCAGCTTGCGCTGTACCGGGCGGTGCTGGCACAGCTTTATCCCCAAAAGCCCATCCGCGCCGTCCTGCTCTGGACGGAGGCCCTTGAATATATGGAGATTTCAGCCCCCGCGCTGGACGCGGCGCTGGCATCCCTTCATCTCGGTGTGAGCGTCCTTGACCCGGCAAGGAGCCGTTCATAGGTTGACCCCATGATCCCGGGCGCGATTCCAGGTCGCGCCGATTCTTTCAACGAGTGAGGTACTCCAATGGCCGTTAGCAAGGTTTCCGACGCCGATTTCGAAGCCGAAGTGCTCAAGGCGAACGGCCCCGTGGTCGTCGATTTCTGGGCCGAGTGGTGCGGCCCCTGCCGCATGATCGCGCCCGCTCTCGACGAGATCGCCGGCGCGATGGGCGACAAGGTCAAGATCGTCAAGCTGAACGTCGACGAGAGCCCGAAGACGGCGTCGAAGTACGGCGTGATGTCGATCCCGACCCTGATGATCTTCAAGGGTGGCGAGATGGCCTCCCGCCAGGTCGGCGCAGCGCCGAAGGCGAAGCTACAGCAGTGGATCACCTCCGCGGTCTGATCCGCCTCGCACAAGTTTATTTTCGACAACGGCCGGCGAAATGCCGGCCGTTTGCGTTGACGGGACGTGTTCAGCGTATGACGAGTCCCGGCCCTTGCCTGCCCCTCCCGCAAAGCGCGCGCGAAGATCGACCTCTCTCGTTGCCATGGAGGCGCGGTCGGTCGACCAAATTCCACGCGGCGAGGAATGGCAGTACGAGCCGAAATGGGATGGCTTTCGCTGCCTGATGTCGCGCGACGGCGGCCATGTCGATCTGCGCTCCAAATCCGGCGAGGATCTCGCCCGCTATTTCCCGGAAGTGGTCGCTGCCGCGCTGAAGCTGAAGGCCGACCGCTTCACGCTCGACGGCGAGATCGTCGTCCCACAGGGAAAAAGCTTTTCGTTCGACGCTCTGCTGCAGCGGATTCACCCCGCCGCAAGCCGCGTGAAGAAACTCTCGCAGGACACGCCGGCGCTCTATCTCACCTTCGATCTTCTCGCGACTGCCCGGGAGAAGCAGCTTGCCAGCAAACCGCTCAGCGAACGCCGACCAGTACTGGAGGCTTTTGCGAAGGCTAATCTGAAGGGGAGCCTCTTCCGCCTGTCACCGGCGACGACGAGCTACGCCACCGCGAAAAAATGGCTGGCGCAATCCGGCGGCGGCTCGGACGGCGTCATCGCCAAGCGCGTCGACCTGCCCTATCAGGCCGGCAATCGCGACGGCATGCAGAAGATCAAGAAATTCCGCAGCGCCGATTGCGTCGTCGGCGGCTTCCGCTACGCCACCAACAAGATCGCCGGGCGAAAGGTGGTCGGCTCGCTGCTGCTCGGGCTCTACGACGATGGTGGCTTGCTGCACCATGTCGGCTTTACATCCGCGATCAGGGCAGACCAGAAGCCCGCGCTGACCGACCGGGTGGAGGCGCTGATCGCAGAGCCCGGCTTCACCGGCAACGCGCCGGGCGGGCCGAGCCGCTGGTCCACCGAGCGCTCGGCAATATGGTGTCCGCTCAAACCGAAGCTGGTGATCGAGGTCTGCTACGACCATTTCAGCGGCGAACGCTTCCGCCACGGCACCTCGATTCTGCGCTGGCGCCCCGACAAGGCACCGCGGCAATGCAGCTTCGAGCAGTTGAAGCAGAAGGCCGCGGATCCGATGAAGCTGCTGAAGTGAGTCGCGCTCGTGCCCCGTTTACCTCAGCCAACCGGTCGCTATTGCCTGTGCCAGCTCCGGCTGACTGTTATTGCGTGCCAACGCCGCCATTGCCTCGTGATCATACGCGACGTGGCGGAACGTCACCTGCCAGGCACCATTAGCCAGTTCGAGAAACGCATAACGCGCATGCGGCGTGCCGGCTTCCACCACATGCGGATAGGGATGCTTGTCGCGAAAGCCGGGACTGCCGACGCTGCCAGGATTGACGATCAGCCGGCCGTCGCGAAGTCGTACCGCGCGGGCGAGATGGGTGTGGGCGCAGAGGATCAGGGACTGGCTGACGCCCTGTGCGAATTGCTCGATCCGGTCGAGCAGCGACAGCGCCACCGTGCCGTCGGGATGCACGGTGTCGAGCCAATAGACTTCGTCGTTCTCGGGCGTCGCGTGGCAGAGGAACACCTGCTCGCGAAACACCCGCGTCATCGGCTGCGCGCGGAGCCAGTCCAGTTGCGCTGTATTAAGCGCTGCGTGGGCGGGACGATCCCACGAGCCCATTTTCTCCGGCGGACGATCCAGCAGGTAGCGGTCATGATTGCCGAGCACGTGCACGGCGTCGAGCTGCATCAGGATCTCGATGGTGCGGCGCGCATCGAGCGGCCCGCTCAGCATGTCGCCGAGATTGACGATGTCAGTGATGCCGTGGGCCCGGATGTCGGCGAGCACCGCCTCCAGCGCGAGATAGTTTCCGTGGACGTCGGCGATGGCGGCAAAGCGCATTGAAGCCTCATGCAGAAGGCGTGCCGTTGATCGCCAGCACGTGGCCGGCCAGATACAGCGAGCCTGATATCAGGATGCGCGGCGGCACCTCGTAGGCGAGCTTCGACAGGCCACGCAGTGCGGCTTCGACGCCCGAGACGGTCTCGACGCGCATGCCGAGGCTGCGCGCGGCGTCGGCGAGGCGATCGACCGGCATCGCGTTCTCGGTGTCGGGGATCGGCACCGCAATGATGTGACGGGTGAGACCGGCGAAATTGGCGAGGAAGCCCTGCGCGTCCTTGTTGGCCATCATGCCCGCGATGACGACCAGCGGTCGCGACACCCGCTCCTCGAGATCGCCAAGCGCGGCGGCCGCGACACGGCCGCCTTCGGCATTGTGCCCGCCATCGAGCCAGATCTCCGAGCCCTGCGGACCGAGAGCGAGCAGCTCGCCGGAGGTGAGGCGCTGCATCCGCGCCGGCCATTCGGCACCGACGATGCCGGCCTCAAACGCCGCCTGATTGATCCCAAAGTTCGGAATCGCCCGCAGCGTCGCGATCGCGAGGCCGGCATTGTCGAACTGGTGGCGGCCGAACAACCGCGGCGCGGTGAGATCCATCAGGCCGCGATCGTCGGAATAGACCAGGCGGCCGTGCTCGACATTGACGTGCCAGCTCTCGTTCGCCGCAAACAGTGGCGCGCGCATGCGCCTGGCCTGCGCCTCGATCACCGCCATGGCTTCGCCCGCCTGCTCCGCGGAGATCACGGGCACGCCGCGCTTGATGATCGCTGCCTTCTCGCCGGCGATCAATGTCAGGGTGTCCCCGAGGAAATCCATGTGGTCCATGCTGACGGGCGTGATCACGCAGGCCGCCGGCGTATCGATCACGTTGGTCGAATCGAGCCGGCCGCCGAGGCCGACTTCGAGCAGCACCACGTCGGCCGGGTTCTGTGCGAACAGATGGAAGGCAGCCGCCGTTTTCAGCTCGAACAATGTCGCGGCTTCGCCGGCATTGACGCGCTCGACCTCTTCCAGGGCCGCACGCAACTCGTCGTCACCGACCAGCACGCCGCCGCCAACGCGGCCGAGCCGGAAGCACTCGTTGATCCTGACGAGATAGGGCGAGGTATAGGCGTGGACGCGCAAGCCCGCGGCCTCCAGCGTCGCGCGCAGGTAGGCGAGTGTCGAGCCCTTGCCGTTGGTGCCGGCAATGTGGATCACCGGCGGCAGCTTGCGTTCGGGGTGGCCGAGCCGTTCGAGCAGGCGGTGCATCCGCTCCAGCCCGAGATCGATGCGCTTCTGATGCAGGACCGACAGCCGCCCGATCAATTCACCGAGCGGCGTCTTCGCGCTGTCAGGGGACGCGTTCACGCGTGCGGCGCAGCCGGCGCCGTCTCGGCGGCCGATACGATCTGCGCCGGGCTGAGCACCGGCTGCATCGGCTTCGACGCGGTCTCCAGCGCCGGCGCCTTGGTCAGCAAGCGGCAGAGCCGCGCCAGGGTCGGACGCAGCTCGTGGCGATGCACGACCATGTCGACCATGCCGTGCTCTTTCAGATACTCGGCGCGCTGGAAACCTTCAGGCAGCTTCTCGCGGATGGTCTGCTCGATCACGCGGGCGCCGGCAAAACCGATCAGCGCGCCGGGCTCGGCGATCTGCACGTCGCCGAGCATCGCATAGGACGCCGTGACGCCGCCGGTGGTGGGGTTGGTCAGCACGACGATATAGGGTTGCTTGGCCTCGCGCAGCATCTGCACCGCGACCGTCGTGCGCGGCATCTGCATCAGCGACAAGATGCCTTCCTGCATGCGTGCGCCGCCGGATGCGGCGAACACGATGAACGGCGACTTCTTCTCGACTGCGAGCTCGAGCCCGCGGACGATGGCTTCGCCCGCGGCCATGCCGAGCGAGCCGCCCATGAAATCGAAATCCTGCACGGCGACGACCACGGCGGAGCCTTCGAGCTTGCCGTAACCGACCTTGATCGCATCATTCAGATTGGTTCGGGCGCGCGCGTCCTTGATGCGGTCGACGTATTTCTTCTCGTCGCGGAACTTGAGCGGATCGGGCGTGACGTCGGGCAGCGCGACGTCGAACCAGGTCTCGTTGTCGAAGATCGACTTCAAGCGCGCCACCGCACCCATGCGCATGTGGTAGTTCGAGCCGGGGATGACGAACTGGTTGGCCTCGACGTCCTTGTAGAACACGAGCTGCCCGGAATCCGGGCACTTGATCCACAGATTCTCCGGCGTCTCCCGCCGCAGCATGTTGCGGATCTTCGGCCGGACCACGTTGGTAAGCCAGTTCATGGTTTGCTCCGATGTGCGATGCCGCCTCGCGGATCGCCTGAAGGGATATATGGCGACCAGGCCGCTGCCCGGCAAGCCGCCGTGTCGTCCGCCTTAGAGCATGATCCGGAAAAGTGTGAAGCGGTTTTCCGACAAGATCATGCTCAAACTTAAGAGCTAAAGCGGAATTATGGCCTATTCCGCCGCCTGCTGCGCGCCCTTGACGCCTTGGGCCAGGGCGGCCGTCAGCTCGGCCACGGCGTTAACGGTTTTGCCGGTCGCCCGTCCCTCGGCGTCGAGGCTGTTCTTGAGCGCATCGACCAGCGCGGTGCCGACCACCGAACCATTGGCCTTCTCGGCAATGGCGCGCGCCGCCTCCGGCGTGCGGATGCCAAAACCAACGCATATCGGCAGCTTGGTATGCCGCTTGATGCGCGCGACGGCTTCACCGACGGCATTGGCGTCCGCCGCCGCTGCACCGGTAATGCCGGCAATCGAGACGTAATAGACAAAGCCGGATGTATTCGCGAGCACCGCCGGGAGGCGCTTGTCGTCGGTGGTCGGGGTCGCCAGGCGAATGAAGTTCAGGCCCGCCTTCAGCGCGGGAATGCAGAGCTCGTCGTCTTCCTCCGGCGGCAGATCGACGATGATGAGACCGTCGACACCGGCCGTCTTGGCGTCAGCCAAAAACTTGGCGACGCCGTAAATGTAGATCGGATTGTAATAGCCCATCAGCACCAGCGGCGTGATGTTGTCGTCCTTGCGGA
This sequence comes from Bradyrhizobium sp. WSM2793, assembly GCF_000379585.1. Classification (NCBI taxonomy): domain Bacteria; kingdom Pseudomonadati; phylum Pseudomonadota; class Alphaproteobacteria; order Hyphomicrobiales; family Nitrobacteraceae; genus Bradyrhizobium; species Bradyrhizobium sp. WSM2793. The sequence continues at coordinate 40,387 of NZ_KB902851.1, forward strand.
AGTCGCGCACGAGGTCGAGCGTCTTCTTCAAGGTCATGCCGGCCTTGAGCGCACGCAGACCTGCAGCCTGGATCGAAGGACCGTCGGCCATCGGATCGGTGAAGGGAATGCCGAGCTCGATAACGTCGGCGCCTGCCTTGGGCAGCGCCCTGACGATCTCGAGCGACGTCGCGAGATCGGGATCACCGGCCATCACATAGGTCACAAAGGCCGCGCGGCCCTCTTTCTTCAATTCGGCGAAACGGGTGTCGATACGCGTGGTCACTTCTTGCCCCTCAGGATATCGCCGACCTGCGGGACGTCCTTGTCGCCGCGGCCGGAGAGGTTGACGACCATCAGGTGATCTCTCGGCCGCTTCGGCGCGAGCTCCATCACCTTGGCGATGGCGTGCGCGGGCTCGAGCGCGGGGATGATGCCTTCGAGGCGCGACAGCAGCTGGAACGCTGCGAGCGCCTCGTCATCGGTCGCGGAGAGGTAGTTCACACGGCCGATCTCGTGCAGCCAGGAATGCTCGGGGCCGATGCCGGGATAGTCGAGGCCGGCCGAGATCGAGTGCGCATCCTGGATCTGGCCGTCGGCATCCATCAAGAGATAAGTGCGGTTGCCGTGCAGCACGCCGGGACGGCCGCCCGCGATCGACGCCGCATGCAATTGCGTCAGGCCATGGCCCGCGGCTTCGACGCCGAAGATCTCGACGGAGGGATCATCGAGGAACGGGTGAAACAGGCCCATCGCGTTGGAGCCGCCGCCGATGCAGGCGACCAGCGAATCCGGCAGCCGGCCTTCGATCTCCTGCATCTGCGTCTTGGTCTCGTTGCCGATGATCGACTGGAAGTCGCGCACCAGCGTCGGATAGGGATGCGGGCCGGCCACCGTGCCGATGCAATAGAACGTGTTGTGCACGTTGGTGACCCAGTCGCGCAGGGCCTCGTTCATCGCGTCCTTCAGCGTGCGCGTGCCCGACTGCACCGGCACCACCGTCGCACCCAGCATCTCCATGCGGATCACGTTGGGCTGCTGCCGCTCGACGTCGACGGCGCCCATATAGACCACGCATTCGAGCCCGAAGCGCGCGCACAGCGTCGCGGTGGCGACGCCGTGCTGGCCCGCGCCGGTCTCGGCGATGATGCGCTTCTTGCCCATGCGCCGCGCCAGCATGATCTGGCCGAGCACGTTGTTCACCTTGTGCGAGCCGGTGTGGTTGAGCTCTTCGCGCTTCAGGTAAATCTTGGCGCCGCCGAGATGCTCGGTCAGGCGCTCGGCGAAATAGAGCGGCGAGGGCCGGCCGACATAATGCGTGAGGTAGCCGTTCATCTCGGCCTGGAAGGCCGGATCGGCCTTGGCCTCGGTGTAGGCCTTCTCCAGATCGAGGATCAGCGGCATCAGGGTTTCGGCGACGAAGCGGCCGCCGAAGATGCCGAAATGGCCGCGATCGTCGGGACCGCTGCGATAGGAATTGGGTTTGGCGACGTTCATCGAACACTCAACTCTTGGCTGGACTCTTGACTGGCGCGCGCGGCGCGAATGAAGGCCTTGATCATCTCCGGGTCTTTCACGCCGGGGGCGCTCTCGACACCGGAGGAGACGTCGACGCCGCCGGCGCGGGTGACGCGGAGAGCTTCCGCGAGGTTATCGGCATGAAGACCGCCCGAGACCATGTAGGGCAGCTTCAGGTCGAGGTTTTCGAGCAGGTGCCAGTCGAAGGGCTCCCCCAGGCCGCCGGGCCGGGTCGCATCCTTCGGCGCGCGGGCATCGAACAGGATGCGGTCGGCGATCGCGGCATAGCCGGGCAACACGGCGAGATCGGCCGCGGTTGCGACCGGGACCGCCTTCATCACCGGGCGGCCGAACCGCTGCTTGATGTCGCGCAGCCGCGCCACGCTCTCCTTGCCGTGCAGCTGGAAAAGGTCCGGCGACAGCGCGTCCATGATGTTGTCGAGCGTCGCATCGTCGGCATCGACGGTGAGGGCGACCTTGAGCGCGCGCCCCCTCACCTGGCGGCCGAGGTCGCGGCCGAGCTCCAGGGACAGGTGCCGCGGCGAAGGCGGGAAGAACACGAACCCCACCATATCCGCACCCGCCTCGAGCGCCGTTTGAAGCGTCTCGCGCGTGGACAGGCCGCAGATCTTGACGAGCAGGGACATGGTCTCAAAGCAAATGGAGGCCGCAAGGTGCGGCCGGAAAACAGGGTTTTCGGTCGGGGCCGCTTCTACAACGTCGCGCGCTGCTTGTCTCGCCCGATGGGCCCGTAAAGCCCGACCCCGGAGGGAACGGGCAGGCGCTGCGAGCCGGGCCTTGCCGCGGCCGCCTGGGCCCGCAAATCGGCCAGTTCGGCCTTGGCCGCCCGCGAATCCCCCTCGTGCCGGCGCGCCGCGCGGCGCCAGTGCCGCTGGCCGAGCCAGACGGCGGAGCCGCCGGCGAAGACGCCGAGGGCGGCGACGAGGATCAGGAGCAGGAACAGCGGCAGCGTGACCGACAATGACGGGTCGTTCGCAATGAACGGATCGAACGAGACCGTGACGAAGTGCCGGTTGGCAACGGCGAAGGCCACCAGGATCAGGCCCAGCGGGATCACGATCAGCGCGGTCAGGAACTTTCGCATCGCGATCGCTCGTCTTGAATCAAGCTTGCGGCCGCATCATGCGGCTATCAGGTTAAACCCCGACGACGACAGCCTTAGTCGGGCGCGCCGGGATCCGGATGGTCGCGGTTCAGCCGCTCGCGCATTTCCTTGCCGGTCTTGAAGAACGGAACGCTCTTCTGATCGACGGGCACATGCGCGCCGGTGCGTGGATTGCGCCCGGCGCGTGCGGGGCGGTGCTTGACCGAGAAGGCACCGAAGCCGCGCAACTCGACGCGGTCACCGCGCGCGAGGGCCGCTACGATCTCTTCGAGAATCGCATTCACAATGTTCTCGACATCCCGCTGGTACAGATGCGGGTTGTGCTCGGCGATACGCTGAACAAGTTCGGATTTGATCATCGAGAGATAGGACCCGGAAGCGTGCGGATGACCATTTCCGTGAAAATACCTTGATCTGTCAAGACGCTAAATCAAGGTTGAGCGTCGTGAAAATGCGTGACAAATGCCGAAAAAGCGGGCTGGCCCGACGCCCGTCAGACGGGAAAACCCTCAGGCGCTCGCCCACCCCCCTCAATTTGAGGTGGCCGGTTGCCACAGGGCCAGCATTCCATCCATTCCGAACCGATCGACCGCCTGCGCGACGCCGGTTTGCCCGATTTGATGCGCAATCGAGCCCAAACCGAGCGCTTCCAGCGTGACGGCGGCCGCCGTCTTGAGGAATGGCAGATCGCCAAAGCGCGGCTGGAGCTTGTAGTCGCGCACGGAGAGCCCCTTCTTGACACCCTTCTGCTCGACCAGCCAGGTCACCGCCGTCTTCTCGTCGCCGATCTGATCGATCAGCTTGAGGTCGATCGCCTGGCGTCCGGTGAAGACGCGGCCGTCGGCCACTTTCTCGAGCTGCGTGTCATCCATGCCACGCCGTTCCTTCACCAATCCCCTGAACCAGGCATAGGAATCCCTCACCAGCGCATCGAGCGCGGCCCGTGCTTCCGGGCTGGTCGGCTCAAAACCGTTGGGCGCAGCCTTCAGCGGCGACGACTTCACCTCCTCGACCTTGACGCCGATGGTCTTCAGGAGCTCGCTGACGTTGGGATATTGGAACAGCACACCGATCGACCCGACCAGCGAGCTCTGCTGCGCGATGATGTGGTCGCTGGCAATCGCCGTGATGTAGCCCCCGGACGCAGCCAGACCCTCAACCACCACGACGAGCGGCTTCTTCGCCTTCAGCCGGACAAGCGAATCGTAGAGCTGCTCGGAGCCGGCGGTGGTGCCGCCCGGCGAGTTGATGTGAATGATGACGGCGGCGGCCTGCGAATTCTCCAGTCGCTCCAGCGCCTGCGTACGATCGGAATCGCTGCGGATCAGGCCCTCGATCTGGACCCGCGCGATCGAGCCGGCGGATGCGAACGTGCCCCGCGTACCCGGTGTCACGACCAGCGCAAAGCCCGCAATCGCCGCAATCGCGATCAGCGCAGCCACCACGCGCCAGAACGTCAGCTTGCGGCGGATCCTGCGGCGATCGACGATGATGTCCGAATCGAGCGACATCTAGATATCTCCAAATGAAAGGCCTGACGCGTTGTGCCCTCACAGCGTGACCAACGCCCTATCTGGATACATCAATTGCGGCGCAATTTGAAGAAAACAAGGCTGTGAGCGCGGTGGGGCCCGGTACCCCGCCACACCCTCGCTGTCGTCCCTGCGAACGCAGGGACCCATAACCACAGGGAGAAGTTGTCGTGCTAAGCTCGCACTCCGGGTCTTCGCCAAACTCAATCCGGTGGTCTGCGCTGAGACTTGTCCGGGACGACAGCGGAGCTTGTGGAGACAGCAAACAAAAAAGCCCCGGCTCACGCCGGGGCTTTGATGCAGCGAAACGAACGTCTCGCTTACTTGCTGTCGCGGTTCTTGAGCGCGGTGCCGAGGATGTCGCCGAGCGTTGCTCCCGAATCGGAGGAGCCGTACTGCGCGATGGCTTCCTTTTCTTCGGCGACCTCGAGCGCCTTGATCGACACCTGGACCTTGCGGGCCTTCTTGTCGAACTGGATCACGCGGGCATCGACCTTCTCACCGACGGCAAAGCGTTCGGCGCGCTGGTCGTTGCGGTCACGGGCGAGCTCGGAGCGCTTGATGAAGGTCGAGAAGTCGGTACCGGTGATCTTCACCTCGATGCCGCTTTCCTTCACTTCGAGCACTTCGCAGGTCACGACCGCGCCCTTCTTGACATCACCCGGCTCGGCGAAGGGGTCGCCTTCGAGCTGCTTGATGCCGAGCGAGATGCGCTCCTTCTCGACGTCCACATCGAGCACCACGGCCTTCACCATGTCGCCCTTCTTGTAGTTGTCGATCACCTGCTCGCCCGGAAGCTTCCAGTCGAGGTCGGAGAGATGGACCATGCCGTCGACGTCGCCCTCGAGACCCAGGAACAGACCGAACTCGGTCTTGTTCTTGACCTCGCCCTCGACCGTCGAACCGGTCGGGTGACCTTCGACGAAGACCTCCCAGGGGTTGCGCATGGTCTGCTTGAGGCCGAGCGAGATGCGGCGCTTGACGGAATCGACTTCCAGCACCTGCACTTCGACTTCCTGCGAGGTCGAAACGATCTTGCCGGGGTGCATGTTCTTCTTGGTCCACGACATCTCGGAGACGTGGATCAGGCCTTCGATGCCCGGCTCGAGCTCGACGAACGCACCGTAGTCGGTGATGTTGGTGACGCGGCCGGTGAAGCGGGCCTGCAGCGGGTACTTGGCTTCGATGCCCTGCCACGGATCGTCCAGCAGCTGCTTCATGCCCAGCGAGATGCGGTGCGTCTCGTGGTTGATCTTGATGATCTTGACCTTCACGGTCTGGCCGATCGAGAGCACCTCGGTCGGGTGGTTGACGCGCCGCCACGCGATGTCGGTGACGTGCAGCAGGCCGTCGATGCCGCCGAGATCAACGAACGCACCGTAATCGGTGATGTTCTTGACCACGCCGTCGATGACCTGACCCTCTTCGAGGTTCTGCACCAGCTCCTGACGCTGCTCGGCGCGGGTCTCTTCGAGAACCGTGCGGCGAGACACGACGATGTTGCCGCGGCGGCGATCCATCTTGAGGATCTGGAACGGCTGCGAGTTGTTCATCAGCGGCGCAACGTCGCGGATCGGACGGATGTCGACCTGCGAGCGCGGCAGGAAGGCCACGGCACCGTCGAGATCGACGGTGAAGCCACCCTTGACCTGGTTGAAGATGACGCCGTTGACCTTCTCGTTGTTCTGGAACGCCTTCTCGAGCTTGCCCCAGCTCTCTTCGCGGCGGGCCTTGTCGCGCGACAGCACGGCTTCGCCGAGCGCGTTCTCGATGCGATCGAGGAACACTTCAACCTCGTCGCCGACCTTCAGTTCACTGTCACGGCCGGGGCCGGAAAATTCGCGCAGGGCGACGCGGCCCTCGGTCTTCAGGCCGACGTCGATGACGGCCATGTCCTTTTCAATTGCAACAACCTTGCCCTTGACGACGGAGCTCTCCTGCAGGTTGCCACCTGCGAAGGACTCGTCGAGCATCGCGGCGAAATCGTCGCGCGACGGGCTATAGGTATCAGCAGAAGTCGAAGCCATTTGTTCTCCAGTTGCGGATGTCGTGCCGGCCGTTGGGTTCATGGGCGCATCGCACGCGCAGTGTCGGAAGGTCCGCAAGACCTTCGAGCGACCGCTCGCTGCTCCGGCCTGAGAGGCGGAACAGCGGAAGCGGGCCGGCTGAGGCCCGCGCGTTCGATACGTGGAAATCTTGTGTCCGGAGCCTGGATCGCGTCGGCCCCAAACAGGGGACCGAGGTATCGACCTCAAAGAGCGGGAGCGGGCACTTCCTCCAATGACGGCGGCGGCTTAACCCCGCGACCGGCCCGCTCGGACGGCCTCGATAATGTCGATGGCGGCCCGGACGCCGCCTTCTATATCCAGTTGGGAGTTATCTAGCAAGTAAGCATCGGCGGCCGGTTTCAGGGGGGCAATCGGCCGGTTCTTGTCGCGTTCGTCGCGCTGGATGATGTCGGCCAGCACGGCGGCCTCGTCGGCCTCCTCGCCCCTCGCCTTGGCCTCCATGGTCCGGCGGCGGGCCCGGACTTTTGGGTCGGCGACGACGAAAATCTTCACGTCGGCATGCGGGCAGATCACGGTTCCAATGTCCCGGCCGTCCAGCACCGCTCCAGGTGGATCGGCGGCGAATTGCCGCTGAAAATTGACCAGGACCTCGCGAACCCTCGGGATCGCCGAGACGATGGAGGCGCCCTCTCCGGCCTTCTGGGTCTTCAGGGCCGGATTGCCGAACTTCTCGGGATCGAGTTCCAGCGCCGCGGCGACCGCAGCCGCCTCGTCCCGGAGATCGTGACCGGACTGCATCAGGGCATAGGCCACCGCGCGATAGATCACGCCGGTATCGAGATGACGGTAGCCGTAATGGTGGGCGAGACGCTTGCCGAGCGTCCCCTTGCCCGAGGCCGCGGGTCCGTCGATGGCGATGATCATGAAAACTCGGCCCCTAGCGAACGCATCATCGGAATGAAGTCCGGGAAACTGGTGGCGATGAAGGCGGTGTCGTCCACGGTCACCGGCTGATCGGAGGCGCAGCCCATCACCAGGGCGGACATCGCGATGCGATGGTCCATGTGGGTCGCGACAGTGCCGCCACCGGGGACGTGACCGCGGCCTTCGACGATCAGATCATCGCCGGAGACCTCGACCTTCACGCCATTGACGCGGAGCATGGCAGCCGTGGCCTCAAGGCGATCCGATTCCTTGACGCGCAGCTCCTGCAGGCCGCGCATGATCGTCGTGCCCTCGGCGAAGGCGGCTGCCACCGCCAGCACGAGATATTCATCGATCATCGAGGGCGCGCGCTCCGGCGGCACCACGACGCCGCGCAGCTTCGAGGCGCGCACGCGCAGCTTCGCCATCGGCTCGCCGGCGTCCCCGCGAACTTCGCTCTCCTCGATCGAGGCGCCCATTTCGCGCAGTGTGGTGAACAGGCCGGTGCGCAGCGGATTGGTCATGACGTCGGACAGGACGACGTCGGAGCCCTCGACGATCAGCGCTGCGACCACCGGGAAAGCCGCCGAGGAGGGATCAGCCGGCACCACCACATTGGCGCCGTGCAGCTCGGGCTGGCCTTTGAGCGTGATACGGCGGCCGTGCACGCCCTCCTGTGCCGAGGCGATGTCGGCACCAAAATGCTTCAGCATCAATTCGGTGTGGTCGCGGCTGGCCTCGGTCTCAATGACCGTCGTGGTGCCGGGGGCGGCGAGGCCCGCCAGCAGCACCGCCGATTTGATCTGGGCCGAGGCGACGGGGGTCTTGTAGGTGATCGGCAGTGGATCGCGCGCGCCCTGGAGGGTCAGGGGCAGACGGCCGCCTTCACCGCCGGAGATGACCTTGGCGCCCATCTTTTCCAGGGGATCGAGGATCCGGCGCATCGGGCGGCTGCGCAGCGAGGCGTCGCCGTCGAAAACAGCCGAGATCGGGCAGCCGGCGACGGCGCCCATCACCAGCCGGCAGCCGGTGCCTGAGTTCCCGAAATCCAGTGGAGCCTTGGGCTGGGCGAAGCCCGCGACGCCGACGCCCTGCACCTTCCAGGCAAAATCGCCGGTCCGCTCCACGGTGGCGCCCAGTGCCTGCATCGATTTGGCGGTGTTGAGGACGTCCTCGCCCTCCAGCAGGCCCGAAATCCTGGTCTCGCCGACCGCGAGCGCACCGAGGATGAGGGCACGGTGGGAGATCGATTTGTCCCCCGGCACCCGTACTTTCCCGGTCAGGGGCCCGCTGGCGCGTGCCTGGAGCGGCCTCGTTTGGTCGGAATGGGTCACGATTGTGTCCTTGGATGCGCCCTCAAGGGGGCTGGGCGCAGGTACCACATGGTCAGCGCCCCGTCACGGGCATGTCGTTCTCCCGTAATGCGCTATTGACAGCGGGCCGCCAACTAGCCAAGTGAAACACCGCTTTTCAGACATTCCCAGGATTCCTGCCGTGGCCAAGTCCGAACTCGGAACCAAACGTATTTGCCCGACCACGGGCAAGAAGTTCTATGACCTCAACAAGAATCCGGTGATCTCGCCCTATACCGGCGAAGTCGTGCCGATCGCCCCGGTCGCGCCCGCGCGCATGCCCCGCGGCGCCGAAGCCCGGCACGCAGCGACGGCGGACGCCACGCCGGAGCCGGCAGAAGTCGAGGAGGTCTCGCTCGAGGAGGCCGACGCCGAGGAGAACACCGGCAAGGTCAAGGCCGCCGTGCCCGAATCCGAGGACGATATCGAGGTCGATGAGACCCTCGATGACGACGATGACGATGATTCGACCTTCATCGCCGACGAAGAAGAGGGCGATGAGGACGTGACCGACATCATTGGTGATGTCGGAGGTGATGAAGAGACTTGAGATCAGCCCTGATCTGTGAAAAAGGGTGCACCGCGCGAGTCACCAGGACTCGCCGGTGCGGGTGATCCACCAGGATCCCCGCAAGGACTAAAGGGGCCATAGCTCAGCTGGGAGAGCGCTTGCATGGCATGCAAGAGGTCGGCGGTTCGATCCCGCCTGGCTCCACCAGCCTTCGCTGGCTTCGCCAGCTTCGGCTAGGCAAGCCTGGGGAAGTCTCTCGTAGCGAAGTGAGCGAAGGCTGCCCCGCCATAGCCCGAAGGGCGTCGGCGGGCTCAAGCTGATATCCACGCTGCATCGAAGCAACACGCTAAACGTGCCTTGAAGCTGCTATCCTACCCTCCGGGGAGGAAGCAGAATGAAATACGTCTATATCCTCGAAAGTCTCGATTCCGAGCACTTCTATGTCGGCATCACGGATGATTTGCGGGCACGCTTGGCGAAGCACAACGCAGGCGAAGTACCGCACACCTCCAAATTTGGACCTTGGCGAATTAGGACCTATTTCGCCTTCGACGACGCTGCACGCGCTGTTGCGTTCGAGCGATATCTGAAATCTGGCTCAGGACGCGCTTTCGCAAAGAAGCATTTCTGATCGCCGAACCCCCTACTCCCCGATCACCGCATTCAGCCGGTCCCGTAGCGCGACGATCTCGTCCTTCATCGTGACCAGTTCCGACACCGAGCAGTCCGACGCCGCCAGGATCGACTGCGGCACGCTGCGGGCTTTTTCCTTCAGCGCATGGCCCTGCGCCGTCAGCGCGATCAGGACCTGACGCTCGTCTTCGCTCGAGCGGGTGCGCTTGACGAGATGGGCGGCCTCGAGCCGCTTGAGCAGCGGCGTCAGCGTGCCCGAATCCAGGAACAGCCGCTCGCCGATGTCCTTGACCGGCACGTCGTCGCGCTCCCACAGCACCAGCATCACCAGATATTGCGGATAGGTCAGGCCGAGCCGATCCAGCAGCGGCTTGTAGACGCGGTTGAAGGCGTGCGCGGCCGAATAGACCGCGAAGCAGATCTGGTTGTCGAGGCGTTGCGGATCGAGGGTCGATAGCTTCCGGGGCATGGAGAATCTCACGGGATTTCCTTCCATTCTGGGGCCGGCGGGCGGCATATTCAATTGCGAACAATTAAATGTGAGCCATGCTAATTTCAATTGCGCACAATCAAATTGTTTGCGATACAGAGCGCACCCCAACCGGAAGACCCGAGGAGACGACAATGTCCGTGAACGTCCTTTACAAGACCAGCGCCAAGGCCACCGGCGGTCGTGATGGCCATGCTGCTACCCTCGACGGCGCGCTCGACGTCAAGCTCACCACGCCGAAGGAGCTCGGCGGCGGCGGCGGCGCCGGCAACAATCCCGAGCAGCTGTTTGCGGCCGGCTATGCCGCCTGCTTCATCGGCGCGATGAAGTTCGTGTCGTCGCAGGGCGGGCCGAAGGTTCCGGCCGATGCCTCCGTCACCTCGACCGTCGGCATCGGCCCGCGCTCCGAGGGCGGCTTCGGTCTCGACATCGATCTCGCCGTCTCGCTGCCGGGCCTCGCCCGCGCGGAAGCCGAGGCGCTGGTCGAGAAGGCGCACCAGGTGTGCCCGTACTCCAATGCCACGCGCGGCAATGTCGACGTTCGCCTGACGGTCGTCTGATCGGCGGTGCGGAATGGCTGGCCCGGGATCCCCCTCGGGCCGGCCGCTTCCGCTGATCTGCCAATCCTGATTTGCCATGCCGCGGCATGCGGCCGGCAGTGCATACGCCCCTACGCAACAGGCCATTGCTGGCTTGTGCGAACCTCGCTAGGCCTGTGACCAAATATCGACACAGGGGAAGCGAAGGCATGAGTTCTGAAGCCGCCAGTTCTGAAGCCGCATTGGGCGCAATGAGCGGATTGCGCGTCATCGATCTCACGCGCGTGCTCGGCGGTCCCTACTGCACCCAGATCCTCGCCGATCACGGCGCCGACGTGATCAAGGTCGAGCCGCCCGCGGGCGACGAGGTGCGTGAATGGGGCCCTCCCTTCCACGAGGAGGACGCGGCCTATTTCGTCGGCATCAACCGCAACAAGCGCTCGATCGGCCTCGACCTCGCCTCCGAGGGCGGCCGTGCCGTGCTGCTCAAGATGCTGGAGACGGCCGACGTCCTGATCGAGAATTTCAAGCCGGGCACCCTGGAGAAATGGGGCATCGGCAACGACGTGCTCAGCAAGAAATTTCCGCGCCTCGTGCATTGCCGGATCTGCGGCTTCGGCGCCGACGGCCCGCGCGGCGGCAATCCCGGCTATGACGCCATCATCCAGGCCATGACCGGCATGATCGCCGCGACCGGCTCGCCCGAGAGCGGACCGATGCGGATCGGCGTGCCCTTGGTCGACATCACCACCGGACTTTATGCCGCGATTGGCATCCTGATGGCACTGTCGGAGCGGCAGCGCTCGGGCAAGGGGCAGTTCCTGGAGACGACGCTGTACGAGACCGGCCTTGCCATCATGCATCCGCACACCGCGAATTATTTCATGCATGGAAAGCCGCCGTCGCTCACCGGCAACGAGCATCCGAACCTCGTGCCTTACGCGATCTTCCCGACCAAGACCGACAACATCTTCATCGGCGTCGGCAATGACGGCACCTTCCGCAAGCTCGCCAAGGAGATCGGCAAGCCCGAGCTCGGCACCGATTCGCGCTTTGCCCGCAACAAGGACCGCATCGCCAACCGCGAGGCGCTGCGCGCAGAGCTTGCCGCCGTGTTCAGCCAGCACGAGGCCGAGCCGCTGTGCAATCGCCTGCTCGCCGCGGGCCTGCCCGCAGGGCCCGTGCAGAAGATCGACCAGGCGCTGACGAATGCGCACACGATCGCGCGCGGCGATATTATCGAGAAGGACTGGTACAAGGGCGTGGCCTCGCCGATCCGGCTCGACCGCAGCAAGCCGAGCCTGCGCCGGCTGCCGCCGAAATTCAGCCAGCACTCCCAGGAGGTGCTGGGCGAGTTCGGCTACTCCAAGGCCGAGATCGACGCGATGGTCGAGAAGGGCACCGTCTGCGGTCCCGAGCGCAAGCGCTAGGTGGCTCTCCCGCTTGCGGTGGGTGCCTCCGCAACGGGACAATCCCCTAGAGGATAGAACCCTCACCCGCGCCTTCGGCGCGACCTCTCCCGCAAGCGGGAGAGGTTTTCGAGCCCGCAGCCTGATCGCCTGCCTCACATCAATGCCGCACTGCGGCGCGACCACGCAGGTGCACCGCGAACCCATGCGGCCGCCCATGCCGTCTTCGCCTATTTGCCGGCTTCCCTTTTCCAGCGCTTGCCGCTTTCGTTTCGGCCGCTTACACAGTCATGTGAACGTCATATGGCGCTGCTAGCGCAAGCGCTTCTTTTGACGGCCAAGGGAGGTTTACTTGATGGCTCTTCGACACTTTGGGGCGGCTGCCGCATTTGCACTCACGGTTGGCATGACGGCCTCGCCGGCGCTGGCCGTGACGGAAATCCAGTGGTGGCACGCGATGACCGGCGCCAACAACGACGTCATCGTCAAGCTCGCCAACGACTTCAACGCGTCGCAGAGCGACTTCAAGGTCGTTCCGACCTACAAGGGCAATTACGCCGACACCATGAACGCGGGTATCGCGGCATTCCGTGCCGGCAACGCGCCGCACATCATGCAGGTGTTCGAGGTCGGCACCGCCACCATGATGGCTGCGACCGGCGCCGTGAAGCCCGTCTACAAGCTGATGGCCGAGGCCGGCGAGAAGTTCGATCCCAAGATCTATCTGCCCGCCATCACCGGCTACTACTCGACCTCGAAGGGCGAGATGCTGTCGTTCCCCTTCAACTCGTCGTCGACCGTGATGTGGGTCAATCTCGACGAGCTGAAGAAGGCCAATGTCGCGATCCCGAAGACCTGGCCCGAAACGTTCGAGGCCGCCAAGAAGCTGAAGGCTGCCGGTCATGACACCTGCGGCTTCTCCGGCTCCTGGGTCACCTGGGTCAATCTCGAGCAGCTCTCCGCCTGGCACAACGTGCCGCTCGCCAGCAAGGCCAACGGCCTCGACGGCTTCGACACCAAGCTCGAGTTCAACGGGCCGCTCCAGGTCAAGCATCTCGAAAACCTCGTCGAGCTCCAGAAGACCAAGGTCTACGACTATGCCGGCCGCACCAACACCGGCGAAGGCCGCTTCACCTCGGGCGAATGCCCGATCTACCTGACCTCGTCGGCCTTCTTCGGCAACGTCAAGGCCCAGGCCAAGTTCAACTTCACCGCTGTGCCGATGCCGTATTATCCCGAGGCAAAGGGCGCGCCGCAGAACTCGATCATCGGCGGCGCTTCGCTCTGGGTCATGGGCGGCAAGCCGGCCGATGAATACAAGGGCGTCGCAAAATTCCTGACCTTCCTCTCGGACACCGATCGTCAGGTCTACATCCACAAGGCCTCGGGCTATCTGCCGATCACCAAGGCGGCCTATGAGAAGGCCAAGGCCGAGGGCTTCTACAAGGACCAGCCCTATCTCGAGACCCCGCTGCTCGAGCTGACCAACAAGGAGCCGACCGAGAACTCGCGCGGTCTGCGCCTCGGCAACATGGTCCAGCTGCGTGACGTCTGGTCGGAAGAGATCGAGCAGGCGCTGGCCGGCAAGAAGACCGCCAAGCAGGCGCTGGATGCCGCCGTCGAGCGCGGCAACACGATGCTGCGGCAGTTCGAAAAGACCGCCGTCAAGTGAGGCGATGAGCGGCAGGCCGGTCCCCCGGCCTGCCGCTTTCGGCGGACACCATGCAAAAGCAAGCCATTTTCCAATCCAAGCTATTGCCTTACGTGCTGGTTGCGCCGCAGCTCGCGATCGTCCTGCTATTCTTCTACTGGCCGGCCCTGCAGGCGGTGATCCAGTCCTTCCTGCTCCAGGACGCCTTCGGCCTGTCGACGAGCTTCGTCTGGTTCGAGAACTATCTCGATCTGTTCAGGGAGCCCGCCTATTTCGAGGCGATCCTCCGCACCTTCTTCTTCTCGTTCGCCATCGCGGTCTCGTCGTTGTCCTTTGCGCTGCTGCTCGCCGTCATGGCGGACAAGCCCCTGCGCGGCTCGATGCTCTACCGCACCCTCTTGATCTGGCCCTATGCGGTGGCGCCGCCGGTCGTCGGCGTGCTCTGGATCTTCATGCTGCATCCCTCGCTGGGCGTTATCGCGCGCTACCTGCGCGCGCTCGGGATCGACTGGAATCCGCTGCTCGATGGTGACCAGGCGGCAACGCTGATCATCCTCGCCGCCGCCTGGAAGCAGATCTCCTACAATTTCCTGTTCTTCCTCGCCGGCCTGCAGAGCATCCCAAGAAGCGTGCTCGAAGCCGCCGCGATCGACGGTGCGCGCCCGATGCGCCGGTTCTGGACCGTGACCTTCCCGCTGCTGTCGCCGACCATCTTCTTCCTGCTGGTCGTCAACATCGTCTACGCCTTCTTCGACACGTTCGGCATCATCGACACCATGACCCGCGGCGGTCCCGGCAAGTCGACCGAGACGCTGGTCTACAAGGTCTATTCCGACGGCCTGCTCGGCGGCAATCTCGGCAGCTCCGCGGCGCAATCGGTGATCCTGATGGTCATGGTCATCGTGCTGACGGGCATCCAGTTCCGCTTCGTCGAACGCAAGGTGACCTACTGATGGTCGAGGAAGAGGGCTTTCGGCGCTACGTCGCGCACATCATTCTCTGGATCGGGATCACGATCGTCGCCTTCCCGGTCTACATCGCGTTCGTCGCCTCGACCCAGGACAACGCGCTGATCGCGAACGGGCAAATGTCGCTGCTGCCGGGCGGTCATTTCTTCGAGACCTATTATCAAACCATCTTCGTCGGCACGAGCGGCTCGACCCGCGAGCCTGTCGGCAACATGATGCTGAACTCGCTGGTGATGGCGCTGCTGATCGCCGTCGGCAAGATCGCGATCTCGATCATCTCGGCCTATGCGATCGTGTATTTCCGCTTTCCGTTCCGGATGCCGATCTTCTGGATCATCTTCATCACCCTGATGCTGCCGGTCGAGGTCCGCATCTATCCGACCTACAAGATCGTCGCCGATCTGCACATGCTCGACAGCTATGCGGGCCTCGCGCTGCCGCTGATCGCCTCGGCCACCGCGACGCTGCTGTTCCGCCAGTTCTTCATGACGGTGCCGGACGAATTGCTCGAGGCCTCGCGCATCGACGGCGCGGGTCCCTTGCGCTTCTTCTGGGATACGCTGCTGCCGCTGTCGCGCACCAACATGGCGGCGCTGTTCGTGATCCTGTTCATCCTCGGCTGGAATCAATATCTCTGGCCGCTGCTCATCACCACCCGCGACGACATGCAGACCATCCAGGTCGGCATCCGCAAGATGATCACCACCACCGACGCGCTGACCGAATGGCCGATCGTGATGGCGACCGCCATGCTGGCCATGCTGCCGCCGGTGTTCGTCGTCGTCGCCATGCAGAAATTGTTCGTGCGCGGCCTGGTCGAGACGGAAAAGTGAAGATGGCGAATGGTGAATGGCGAGTAGCGAATGGGGTCGCTGCGTCAGCCTTGCGTGTCAACCAATCCCCATTCGCCATTCCCTACTCGCTACTCGCCGGTGCAATCCATGGCTAACGTCACCCTGCGCAACGTCCGCAAGACCTATCTCGGCGGCTTCGAGGCCATCAAGGGCGTCAACGTCGATGTCGGCGACGGACAGTTCTGCGTGCTGGTCGGCCCCTCCGGCTGCGGCAAGTCCACCTTGCTGCGCATGGTGGCGGGCCTCGAGACCGTCACCGGCGGCGAGATCGACATCGGCGGCCGCGTGGTCAACCAGGTCGAGCCCGCCGATCGCGACATAGCGATGGTGTTCCAGAACTACGCGCTCTATCCGCATATGAGCGTCTTCAACAACATGGCCTACGGCCTGCGCAACCGCGGCATGGCGGAGGCCGAGATCAAGTCCCGGGTCGAGGAAGCCGCGCGCGTGCTCGAGCTGTCACCGATGCTGGAGCGCAAGCCGCGCCAGCTCTCCGGTGGCCAGCGTCAGCGCGTCGCCATGGGCCGCGCCATCGTACGCCAGCCGAAGGTTTTTCTATTCGACGAGCCGCTATCGAACCTCGATGCGAAACTGCGCATCGCGATGCGGGTCGAAATCCGCAAATTGCAGCGCCGGCTCAACACCACGTCGATCTACGTCACCCACGACCAGCTCGAAGCCATGACACTCGCCGACATTCTCGTCGTGATGAATGGCGGCCAGGTCGAGCAGGTCGGCAATCCCCTCGCGATCTACGAGAAGCCGGCGACCACCTTCGTCGCCTCCTTCATCGGGGCGCCGCCGATGAATTTGATGTCGACGCGCCCCGAGGAGATCAGATCACAGCTCGGCGGCAGCGCCTCTGACGCCGGCATTCTCGGCATCCGCCCGGAAGACTTCGTCATCACCGACCAGACACCGGCTGGCGGCGTCGCTTTGCCGCTGACCGTGGAAGCGATCGAGCGCGTCGGCGCCGAAACCTTCGTCTACGGCTCGCGCGAGCAGGAAGAGCAGCGTGTCGCCGCCACGCCGGGCGAGCTGCCGCCCGGCGAGATCATCGTCCGCATTCCCGGAACCGAGGCCCCCGCCATCGGCGCGAAAATCCGGGTGGCGGCGGTGCGGACGAAGCTGCATTTGTTCAGCGGCGACGGGCGGACGCGGCTGGAGGCCTGATCCGTTCCGAGGGGCCGGAAACCACAAAACGCAAAAACAACCCCATGCACAGTAGAAGGGGGTCTGTTTTTGTTGAGATAAATCGCCAGCTGAATTCGTCATGCCCGGGCTCGTCTCAGTCATGACGGCTGGAGATGGCCAATCCACAGCTCCCCGGCTACCTGCTTGAACCAGCACGGGAACATGCCCATATTGCTGATCAAGGGGCGCCTCTACGGGCCCTGATGCACCAAAGTCGCTTCTGCGAGGACTTTGTAAACTATGTCTCGTGTTCCCACGTTATCCAGTCCGTTCCTTCTGGGCTTCGACGAGATTGAGCGCGTGCTCGATCGCGTCGTCAAAGGCGCCGACGGCTACCCTCCCTACAATATCGAGAGGTGTGGCGGCGCGGACGGCCAGCCCGAGCGGTTGCGTATCACGCTGGCGGTCGCCGGATTTACGCGCGACCAACTCGATGTAACCATTGAGGAAAACCAGCTCGTGATCCGCGGGCGGCAGCAGGACGACAAGTCCCGGCAATACATCCATCGCGGCATCGCCGCGCGCCACTTCCAGCGCACCTTCGTGCTGGCGGAGGGGATGCTGGTGCTGGGTGCGGATCTGAAGAACGGGTTGTTGTCGATCGATCTGGCCCGGCCTGAACCGGAGAGGATCGTTAAGACAATCGCTATCAATGAGCACGAATAATGGAACGAGTAGCGGACTCGACCGCTTAGTGTTCCAGAGGAGTCGAGACCATGAGTGAAGGTCACGTTGCGTTCGAATATGAAGCCAAGAACGTCTCACCCGAGACCCTGGCAACCCTTGGCGAAGGCCATATCGCCTATGTGAAGCAGATCCGCTCCGAGGACGTGCCGGGCCTGTTTCCCGAAGCGCCGAAAATCGCGCCGGGCTTAAAACTCTTCGCGCTCCACGCTGCCGACGGCACGCCGATCATGCTGACCGACAGCCGCGAAGCCGCGATCGCGAACGCCTGGAGCAACGAGCTGCAAGCCGTCAGCGTGCACTGAGCGCACGTCGCACGAACAGAGTTTCAACGGGCACGCCTTCGCAGGAAGGCGTGCCCGTTTTATTTTGACGATGAATTCGGATACTCTAAAATCTGGTTGATCCGACCAGAAAGAAGCACATGGCGGCAAAGCGTCTCTCTTCGAAGAAGGGCCTTCAATCGAGGCGATGGAGCCTTCAGGATGCGAAAACGCACCTGAGCCAGATTGTCAGAGAGGCCCATCGCTCCGGACCACAGCGCGTGACGCTGCACGGGAAGGATGCCGCAGTTATTGTCGCAGCAGAGGAATTTGACCGCCTTCAGCGGCCCGCAAGCGGTCGCGATATCGTTGTCGCCCTTGCCAGGTCTCCGTTACGCGACCTGGAGTTCGAACGCCTGACGATCAAGTCCAAGGTTCGGGATGTCGAGCTTTGAGGGGATGGCTGCTCGATACCAACCTGGTTTCGGAACTACGCAGGCCTAAACCCAATCCTGACGTCGCGAATTTTGTTGCCGACCAAAGCGGCGACGACCTCTATGTCACGGAGGTCACATTTGCCGAAATCGTCTACGGCATCGAGCAACTCACCGACCCCGCCAGGCGTGCGGATCTTCAATCGTGGCTGGATAACACGCTTCGGCCATTGTTCGTGGGGCGAGTTCTTGGCATCACAGAGGAGGTGATCGTTCGGTGGAGAACGATGGTCGCCGAGGGGCGCAAGCGCCCCCACACGTTCGGACAACCGGATTTGTTCATCGCGGCCATCGCCGCTTTACAGGACCTGATCGTGGTTACACGGGATGTCGACGAATTCGTCGAGGCGCGCGTCCCAGTGTTTGATCCGTGGACACACAGGTTTCATCGTCGCGGCAAAGCGACGCTCATGCGGCCACCAGTGACGCTCGAAGTACTCTCTATGACATAGCGCAAGCCGTCGTTGTTGCCGATCTCGCGAGCAGCCGCGGCAGCACGAGTCGATCGCTTGGTCTTACGCGATCGTGGGGCGCCTTCACGCGAGAGCGTGCCCGTTTTGCGTCGTGTAACTACCTGGCTCAGGGCAAAGCGGCGGCGGAAATAATCCGACCGCTCGAGGTCCGCCTTGCGCAGCGAGGTTCGCAGATTCGGCTTGCCGAACTCGGATTGCGGAACTTTCTCGCTTCAACGCGCCGCCGGGATCAACGCCCGCAGGATGTCCGGCTTCCAGGTTTGACGCGCGCTGTCGAAGGCCGCGAAATCGTGGTCGAACTGCCAGTAGGCCCAGGCCCAGCCGAGGCGCTCCGCGTTTCGTGCCACGAACGACAGGTATCTCGTCCGTGCTTCGGCTGGTGCGGCCTCGTACACACCGAACTCGCCGAGAAAGATCGGGCGCTTTTCCCGTTCGGACCAGGACCTGACCTTCTCGAAATCGGTGCGCGCCTTCTGCTCGTCCTCCGCCGTGCCCCAATCGAGCGGGCCTATCTGCGAGAATGTCGGCGACCACGGTGCGCCCTGATGGGTGAAACGGAGCGGTGCGTAATAGTGAAACGTGACGATGAGGTTTCGGTCATCTGACGGCAGCACCAGGTCCTCGATGGGCATCTCATCGACGTTGAGAACCGCAGCGATCAAAGTCCGCCGGGGGTTGGTGGCGCGGATGATGCCGAGACACTCGTTCAAAAGGACGTTCCAGGCGGCGGACGTCATCTGTCCGCCCGGCTCATTGAGCACCTCGAAGACGAGGGTCGGATATTTTCCGGCATAACGCGCGGCGATTTGCGTCCAGAATGCTTTCAGCTTCTCGGCACACTCGGAGACGGCGCGCTGACAGACATGGGTGTCGTGCTCGTCCAGGACGGGGATGAGATTTCGGGCGAGCACCTCCTCGATGACGGCATCGAGCCGCCTCAAGACGATCTCGTTCAGCGAATTCCCCGGGTCCATGAACTTGAAGCCGAAGAAATTGATGCGAACGTGCGAGAACCCGGCGCGTCTGATGGCGGCGAGGTTGTCCAGACGAAATGGCGCGTTCCGACCTCCCTCCCAGATGCCGTCGTAGCCGAGGATGTTGATGCCGCGCCCCAATTCTCCGGGGGTGCGCGCGGTGCCCTGCTTGGCTGCGTCGGCCTGAGAGCAGATCGCGAGCATGGCGATCGCCAAGGTGAGACGGAAGGTCACCGACCGGCGGGCGCAGATGGCATTCATGCCGCTTTCTCCATCATGGCAGCAGGGATTGCTGCGGCACCGGCCTGCACACCGCGAAGAAGAACGCGACGAGAAGCACCGACGTGAACATCGTCGAGCGGAGAAACATCGTCTCCGTGAAGTTCGATTGAAAGCTCAGGACGACGAATCCGATGATGAGAGCGCAATGCGAACGATCGATCGACCGGGTGGCGATCAAGTACAGGACCTTTTCCGAAAACAGATAGACGCTCGCGCCAAACAGCAAATATCCCAGAAACCCCGTTTCAATCGCCACCGCGATGTAACCGCTATGATAATTGTCGAGCACCCAGCCATGGTTCTGGTTGAAATAGTCGTAAATCGCGGGGCGCGTCCAGAATCCGTTGATGCCAAAGCCCAGCAGGGGCGCGTCGTTGAAATGGCTGATGGCGTACTGCCAAATGAAAGTCCGCTCGGTCAAGTCGATGGTCGATTCGCCGCCGAGATGAAAGGAATCGTACCCCGTCAGATAGAAATACAGGAACAGCAGCGCGGCCAGAATGCACATGATGAATGGCAGCACCGCATAGACTCTCATGCAGCGGATCGACCACATCGAGGTGACGAGCAGCCCACACGCGGCAACGGCAACGGCGCCGGCACCACGGGATTCCGAGGCAATGACGCACGTCGACGCCAGGAGAAACGTCGCGAGAAAAGCGATCCATCCGTGCCCGGTCATCTTCTGATAGCAGGCAAAGAACATCAGATATGCGCTGATGAAGCCGAGCGTCTGCTTCGATTCGTAGATTCCTTGCCACTGGCCATTGTGCATCCAGCTCTGGTCGACGCCGATCTCGGGCACGAAGACGGCACACAAGGCCGAGGCGGCGACCAGAATGAAGAACCCGAGTGCCGTCGATCCGACGATCTCGTTCACGTCGATACGGGTAATGAGGCAGTACGCACCGAAGGTCGTCACCACAAGAGCCGCGCTCTTCATGATCGCCGCAACGGCGAGACTGGTCCAGAGAACGGAAATGGCAGCGAGGGAATAGAATGCCACCAGCGCGATGAGATCGGGATTCGGCTGCACGCGTACGCGTGGACGCACGAAGACACTGGCGTAGATCAGGATGATCCACATCACGAGCGCAACGGCCTGTTGCAGATTGCTCCACTCTGCGGGAAGCAGCGCGGGTTGGAAGACCCCCATCGACGCGACCACGTTGACGGTGATCGAACCGCGGATCACGTTTCTGGCAAGCTTCTCCACACCGACGCTGCGCGCTTTCCAGATCGCGCTCTCGTATGCCTCGGAATCCGGAGCGATTCGTGGGCTGGCCCTGAGCTGACCTTCCTGAAGCACGGCCGATGTCCCCTACCGCGCGTCGCGACCGCCTTCGCGCGGTCGACATTCCCGGGACTTGCGCCGCGAGCGGGCCTCGATTGGCCCGGACATCAGTTCGAGCAAAAGCGCAGCCTGAACCCAACGATATCGATGATTGGCGGTTTGTCGCCGGCTCCAACACCGGCACCGAGGGGATCGCCTGGGCGTCTTGCCAGGCGGGTAGCTTTTGGACGATAGGCCGGGCATCCGCCGGCCGAGGCCCGGTTCCCCGCGCCGTTCTCCCCCCGCCGCGCCAATGCGCAACGACGCATTTCCATTCCAAATCACGTCCGCTCAGTCCACAGCTTCGAACGACTGTTAGCGGATTTTGGCGCCGCCCAATATGCCGTGCGTCTCAAGCGGGAAAATTTTCGGAGCGTCTACCCGCAGATCCCCTTGGTCAGGGCGCGACGCCGGCAATGCCGGGCGATCCAGGAGGCCAGAGTCGATCCGGCCTTTGACGGCGAAGTTACGCCGCCGTTGCCGGCGGCAGTGCCAGCACAGAGTAAATCGCCTGGGCATCGCGCGAAGCGCGCAGTTTCTTGGCGATGTCCTGGTCGCGCAACAAGCGGGCGATGCGGGCGAGGGCCTTGAGGTGATCGGCGCCGGCGCCTTCGGGGGCGAGCAGCAGGAAGACGAGATCGACCGGCTGGCCGTCCATCGCCTCGAAATCGATCGGACGGTCGAGACGTGCGAACAGGCCAAAAATCTTTTCGAGCTTGGGCAGCTTGCCGTGCGGAATGGCAACGCCATAGCCGACCGCGGTGGTGCCGAGCTTCTCCCGCTGCAGCAGCACCTCGAACACGGAGCGCTCGTTCTGCCCGGTCAGCTCGGCGGCCTTGGCCGCGAGCTCCTGCAGGGCCTGCTTCTTGCTGTTGACCTTCAATGCCGGGAGAATCGCCTCGGGTGCGACCAGATCGGTAATCGGCATGGAGGGTTTCCGAGGTGAATTAAACCGTCAGGTTCCGAATTGGCCGGCTTGGAGAGAAACCACGCCGGGCCGGCGTCAAGAAGGTCAAGCAGGAGGAGGACTTAGCCCAAATCCCGTTAAGTCCTGATGTGGGGCGCTTCTACTCCAACGCAATCCCGGTGCCAACTCCCGCGTGCGGCTTTGCCCCGGTCATTGTTAAGGCCTGCGGATGGTACGGGGCCGGGCTTTTGCCTATCCCCCGGCCGCGCTGTTCCCCTTGCCATCCGCGCCGGCATCCGTTTTGGCTCCGGGCGGGTCGATCCAGCCCACATTGCCGTCGGCCCGGCGGTAAATGATGTTCACCCGGCCGCTGGAGCCATGCTGGAAGACCAGGCAGGGAGCCCCGCTCAGGTCGAGTTCCATGACGGCCTCGCTGACCGACAGCGGCTTCAGCGAAGTGGTGGCCTCGGCGATGATGACGGGGCTGTAGCCGGTGACCTCGTCCTCACCCTCCGGCGCCTCGAGCACGTAGCTGGTGGCATCGAGCGCAGCCATTGCTTCGGAGGCGACATGGGCCTTGCGGGCGGAGCGGTCCTTGAGCCGGTTCTTGTAGCGGCGCAGCCGCTTCTCGATCATCAGCAGCGCCTGGTCGGCGCTGGCATAGGCATCCGGCGCGTTCGAATCGGCCTCCAGCGTGATTCCGGAATCGAGATGCAGGGCGCAATCGGTGCGGAAGCCGAAGCCGTCCTTGCTGAGCGTGATGTGGCCGGAATAATTGCCGTCGAAATATTTGCGCAGCACCTCGTCGGTGCGGTCGGAAACGCGGCCACGCAGGGCCTCGCCGACGCTGATGCTCTTTCCCGAGATTCTGAGAGTCATGTGATGCCTCGCTTGGTTCACGTGCTCGCGGTGCGATGCCACGTCATCGCACCTCTGGAAGATTTCCTGCGCATGCTCTCCCCGCAAACGCCTTCGGCGTTTGTCGGGAAGGAAAACCGCTGGACACTTTTCCGGATCATGCGTGTGCTTGGATCCGTCTCGACGGGGGGTCGAGAGTAGCGCGATTTCGCGCCAGCGCAATCAGGCCGGTTCGGTGTTGCGGGAGCGATCGGACAAGGCGGTGGTGAGGACGTTACCAAGAGCGCTCTGCTTGTCGCGGCGACGTTGCACCGAGGAAGGAATGCGCATGGCTTCGCGGTACTTCGCGACCGTGCGGCGGGCAATATCAATGCCCGAGGCGCGCAAGCGTTCCACGATGGTGTCGTCCGACAGGATCGCCGCGGGCTCCTCCGAATCGATCAGCTGCTTGATGTGGTGGCGGACGGCTTCGGCGGAATGCGCCTCGCCGCCGTCGGCCGAGGCGATCGAGGCCGTGAAGAAATATTTCAGCTCGAAAGTGCCGCGATTGGTCGCCATGTACTTGTTGGCGGTGACACGCGACACCGTGGATTCATGCATCTGGATGGCGTCGGCCACGGCCTTCAGATTGAGCGGCCGCAAATGCGCCACGCCGTGGGTGAAGAAGCCGTCCTGCTGGCGCACGATCTCGGTTGCAACTTTCAGGATGGTACGGGCGCGCTGGTCGAGCGCGCGCACCAGCCAGGTCGCGTTCTGCAGCGCGTCGGTGAAATAGGACTTGTCGCCGTCCTTGCCGATCTTCTTCGACAGCTCGGAATAGTAGGTCTGGTTGACCAGCACGCGCGGCAAGGTGTCGCTGTTGAGCTCGACATGCCAGCCGCCGTCGGGACCCGGGCGGACATAGACGTCGGGCACCATGGTCTGCAGACGCGCCGAGCCGAACTTCATGCCGGGCTTGGGATTGAGACGGCGGATCTCGCCGATCATGTCGGCGATGTCCTCGTCATCGACGCCGCAGATCTTGCGCAGGGCCACGATGTCGCGCTTGGCCAGGAGATCGAGATGCTCGACCAGAGCCTGCATCGCGGGGTCGTAGCGGTCGAGCTCGCGGAGCTGGATCGCCAGGCATTCGCTCAAATTGCGCGCACAGACGCCGGGCGGATCGAATTTTTGCAGCACGGCAAGGACGCCCTCGACGTCGGCTTGCGTCGCGCCAAGGCGCTCGGCGGCCTGGCCGAGATCGCCCGGCAGATAGCCGGCTTCGTCGACGAGGTCGATCAAATACTGGCCGATCATGCGCTGGGCAGGTGCGGTGAAGGCCACCGAGAGCTGCTCGGCGAGATGGTCCGAGAGCGTCAACTCGGCCGCGACAAAGGCCTCGAGATTGTAGTCCTCGTCGCCGGAGGCGCCGCCGCCCCATTCCGTATAGGTCGTCGGCGCGGCGTCCTGGGCGTTGCGCGCCGCGGCCTCGGCCGGTTCCTCGGAGAAGACGTTGTCGAGGCCCGTGTCGAGGGTCTGCTCGATCTCGGCGCGGGTGCCGAGATCCTTGCTCATCCATTCTTCCTGGCCCGGCTCGAAGGCGTCGCCGCCGCCAAAGCCGTCATCGCCCTGGCCGTCGCCTTGGCCGCCGGACTCCTCGCCATCGCTGTACTGGCCGGCCTCGGCCGGGGCCTCGCCCGCGGGGGCCTCGTCATTGGCCCGTTCCAGCAGGGGGTTACGCTCGAGCTCCTCTTCCACGAAGGTCGTGAGATCGAGATTGGACAATTGCAGCAGCTTGATCGCCTGCATCAACTGCGGCGTCATGACCAGCGACTGCGATTGCCGGAACTCTAATCTCTGCGTGAGCGCCATGAAGCAAGAACCGTTCCCAAAAATTGGTCCGATTTTTGCTTATCCTAGTCCAGGCCCGATGTACACGTCTTGACGAACGCAAAAACGGGCTAGAGGCGGAATTCCTCGCCAAGGTAAAGGCGGCGCACGTCCGGATCGGCGACGATCTCATCCGGGCTCCCCTCGGTCAAGATTTCGCCGGCATAGACGATGTAGGCGCGGTCGGTGAGGCCGAGCGTCTCGCGGACATTGTGGTCGGTGATGAGGACGCCGATGCCGCGATTGGTGAGATGGCGGACGAGGTCCTGGATGTCGCCGACCGCGATCGGGTCGATGCCGGCGAAGGGCTCGTCGAGCAGCATGTAATTCGGCCGCGTCGCCAGCGCGCGCGCGATCTCGACGCGGCGGCGCTCGCCGCCCGACAGAGCGATTGACGGCGATTTCCTGAGCCGCGTGATGTTGAATTCGTCGAGCAGCGAATCGAGCTGCTGCTCGCGCTTCTTGCGCGAGGGCTCCACCACTTCGAGCACGGCGCGGATGTTCTGCTCGACGGTGAGGCCGCGGAAGATCGAGGCTTCCTGCGGCAAATAGCCGATGCCGAGCCGCGCGCGCTGATACATCGGGAGCTTGGTGACGTCGTGGCCGTCGAGCTCGATGGCGCCGCGGTCGGCCTTGATCAGGCCGGTGATCATGTAGAACACGGTGGTCTTGCCGGCGCCGTTCGGACCGAGCAGGCCGACGGCTTCGCCGCGGCGCACATAGATGCTGACGCCGCGCACCACCTGGCGGCTGCCGAACGCCTTTTCCACGCTATGCACAGCCAAGAAGCCCGGCCGCTTCAGGAGCTGGGGCCCGCCGCCGCCATTCGGCTTGGCGGCGGCCCTGACGGGGTGAACTGCCGGCTGACGCGGTGCCTCGGCTTGATAGTCGCCTTGATAGTCACCCTGGAACTGATCGGGCGCATGGATCGCCTGGTCGCGGGCCATCGGCGCGTCCCGGATCGGGCTCGTCACGAGCCCGCCGACGCCGTCACCAAGCGCGGTGATGTCCTGACGCGCAAATCCTGGCCGGCCGCGCTTGGCGGGGCGCCGACGGAACATGCTGAAGAGATCGACCATCCCCGCCTTCTAAGCCTTTCGCGACGATCCTGCGCGAATTCGCGCGATCTGCCGCACCGGCCGTTCGACTGGCCGATGCAGCATGAGTGAAGGGATGTCTCATGCCCAGTGAAACACGCCCGAAAAGCGGCGGACCCCGCTTCGAAAGCCCTGCGCGCTAGATACAGTCTCACCGGCCAAGCTTCAACCTCGGTTCGGGAGCAACCGATCCAAGTCGTTGAATTCATTTCGATTTAGTTCCGCCGGGCAATTGCAAAGGCGGCGCCCCGCCGGGCTTACCCGAACCGCAATCATTGCCGCCGCCCTGCGGCAGCAGGGCCTGAACCCGGCCGTTGTCGGATTCCACCCGCGACACGCCCGTCGTCATGTCGACCATCAAACGGTCGCCGCGCAGCACGTTCTTGCACTGCGTCAGGACGACCTGGCCGCCACCGCCCAGCATGGTGATGAGATTGGTCCTGGTGTCGAACACGGCGGTCTCGCCGGTCACCACCTGGTCCTTCTGGGTGACCACGACATTGCCGCGCGCCTCCAGCCGTTTGATCGAGGAACTGCCGCCGGGGCCCGGCTGCGCCGACTGCATCGGCGCGCCCTTGGTCGCCTTGGCCGCAGGCTGCGGCGTGGCGGGCTTGTCGCCGCCCGACTCGTAGAACACCACCAGCGTCTTCGAGGTCATGGTGGTGTCGCCCTGGATGACCTTCACATTGCCGGCGAAGGTCGCCTCCTTCTTCTTGTCGCGCATCTCGAGCGAGGCCGCCTCGATCTGGATCGGCTGATCGCGGTTCTGCGAGAAGCCCTGCATCGCGTTCGGCACGCCTTGCATCGTGCTCTGCGCAAAAGCGGCGCCGGTTGCAGCAAGCACGACAGTGGCGGCGAGCGCAGCTGCACTGACGATGGCATTGCGCGTGTGGTTGCGCGAAAAAGACCTGATCATGAAATCACTTTGAATTGGCAGACTTGTTCTTTGACTTGGCCGGCGGCGCCGCCGGCGCCGGCTCGGCTGGCGCAGGCTGAGCGGCGGCGGGGTCATCCAGCTTGTCCAGATGCATCACCACATTGCCCTCGAAACGGATGACGTCGCCGCCTTCCGTAATGCGCAGCTTGTCCGCGGACAGCGTGCCGTTGGTCAGCTTGACGTCGACACGCTCGTCCGAGGAGACCGTGCCCTTGCCCATGTCGACGAAGGCCGAGTTCAGTCGCGCCTCGTAGCCGGTCGAGGTGCGCAGGAAGATATCCTTGTGCAGATCGAGCTGCTGCTGCTTGTTGTCGAAGCGGCCGGTGCGGGCATCGAGGAACAGGGTCGATTGATCCTCCATCAGCACTTTCGCGCGCAGGTCGGAGAGATCGACATGATCGGGATCGGTGATGTCCTGCGTCGCGGTCTTGGCCCAGAGCTCGTAGGGCCGCTGGTCCGGCGTGTAGCCCGCCAGATGCGGCGATTCCATCGTGATCTTGGTGCCCGACACCACCAGGTTTCCAGAATCGAGCGGCAGCTTCGGCATCAGCATGCGGAACGGATTGAAGACCGAGACGCCGACGATGGCGGCCATCGACAACAGCACTGCAGCCGGCACCGCGAGGCGCAGAATCCGCACCAGACGGCTGTGGCGCGCCGCGCTGGCAAACTTCGCCGCAAGCGCGGCGTCGTAGGTGGGATTGTGGGCCGAATTCACCTGAGCTCCTGAGGTGCCGCTCGCCAGGCCGGGTTGCAGGCCGCTCCATTGTACCCGTCAGCGCCGCAATATGCAGCCTTGTACATATCAGCCTTGGACATATCAGGCTCGGACAGGCCGCACGAAAGTGTCCGAAACGGGGCGCAGCCCGAAGTCTAACCGGCGGTCGAAGGCTCAGGAATGCGCGAAAATGTCCTCCTCCGCCCAGCCCTGAAGGTCGAGCAGGGCGCGGGTCGGCAGGAAGTCGAAACAGGCTTTGGCCAGCGCGGTGCGGCCCTCCCGCACCAGCATGGCATCCAACCGTTCGCGCAAGGCATGCAGGTGCAGCACGTCCGAGGCGGCATAAGCGAGCTGCGGCTCGGTCAGGCTGTCGGAACCCCAATCGCTGGATTGCTGCTGCTTGGAGAGATCGACATTGAGCACCTCGCGCACGAGGTCTTTCAAGCCGTGGCGATCGGTGTAGGTGCGGGTCAGGCGCGAGGCAATCTTGGTGCAATAAATCGGGCCAGTCATGACGCCGAAGGTCTGGTACAGCACCGCGACGTCGAACCGCGCGAAGTGGAAGATCTTGGTGATGGCGGGATTGGCCAGCAGCGCCTTCAGGTTCGGCGCGTCGGTGTGGCCCTTGGGTATCTGGACCACGTCGGCGCTGCCGTCGCCGGGCGAGAGCTGCACCACGCAGAGCCGGTCGCGGTGCGGATTCAGCCCCATGGTCTCGGTGTCGATCGCAACCGCTCCGGTGTAGCGGGACAGGTCGGGCAGGTCGCCGCGATGCAGGCGTACGGTCATGGCGTTCAAAACCTCGGGTCTAATCGGTGCGTCGGCACAATAGCTAATTCGGATTGCCCGCGATGTAGCCATTGCCGGCGGGCCGCGCAAGCACGGGCTTCGCTCAGATCGCCGCCAGCATGATGCAGATCATCGCAGCAACCGCAATGCGGCTGGGGCGGTCGCGGAAGGCGTACAGAATCGGGTCATCGGGCATCTCGCGGCGATGCGCCATCATCAGGGCGCGGCCGAACCAGTAGAGCAGCAGCGGATTGAGCAGCCACAGCAGCCAGGGACGGCTGTACAGCGGCGTCACCGCGGTCGAGGAGACGTAGAGCGAGAACACGGTCACCGCGTTCATCGCGCTCGCCGCCGCCATCGCGGCGATGATTTGCAGGTCGGTGATGC
Source organism: Bradyrhizobium sp. WSM2793 (assembly GCF_000379585.1). Taxonomy (NCBI): domain Bacteria; kingdom Pseudomonadati; phylum Pseudomonadota; class Alphaproteobacteria; order Hyphomicrobiales; family Nitrobacteraceae; genus Bradyrhizobium; species Bradyrhizobium sp. WSM2793. The sequence continues at coordinate 69,141 of NZ_KB902851.1, forward strand.
GATAGTCGCGGTTGGAGGGATCGGCAAGGCCGGCGCTCTCGCGCATGCTGAGCTCGCTGAAGCGCTTGATCAGCGCCAGCGAGGTGAACACGAACAGCGAGAAGATCAGCAGCCATTCCGACAGCACCACGCCGACGCCGACCGCGCCGGCGACGATGCGAAGCGTGTAGAGACCGGCGAGCGTGACGATGTCGACCAGCATCTTGCGCTTGAGCGCGAGCGAATAGGCAATCGTGGTGACGAGATAGGCGCCGAGCACGCCGAGAAACAGCGGCGAAATGCAGAGGCCGGCCACGACCGCGAACAGCCACAACGCAGGGATCGCTGATAGCGCGGACGAGATCGGCAGATCTCCGGCCGCCAGCGCGCGATGGCGCTTGGTCGGATGCTGCCGGTCGGCGGCGAGATCCAGCAGATCATTCATCAGATAGGCGCCGGACGCGCAGGCCGAGAACGCCAGGAACGCCAGAAGCGCGGAGCCGAAGCTGGCAAAATTCAACTGATGCGCGGTGATGACAGGCACGAACACCAGCGTGTTCTTGGCGTATTGATAGACGCGCAGCGCCTTGGCCCAGATCCTGAGGCTGGTCCTGAGGCTGGCGTTGCGGCTGCCGGGATTTTCGATGCGCTCGATGGCGCCGCGATCGAACGGCAGGTTTTCTCCCGCAGCCAGATCAGCCGGCGCAACGACGCCGTCAAAGCCGAGATGCGCGGCAATGGCGGCGGCGTGGCGGGCGAAGCGGCCGGCCACCAGATAGATCTTCGCGCCCCGCGCCCGCGCTGCGAGCGCCCGGTTCAGCACGTCGGGCTCGTAGGGCAGATGGGCGTAGTCGATCTCGGCGCGCCCCAGGATATCCGTGAGCGCCGCCATGCCCGGGCGTCCGCCAGCGCCAAAGCGGGCGAGCATGCGGCCGGGGCTGGAGAACAGCGCCTCCATCAGCAGCTCAGATCGCAGCAGGCCGCCTTCGAGATCGATGACGAGCGTCCGCGTGGCCGCCGCCGTGACCAACGGCTCGGGCACGCCAGGATCATACTGCCGGGCAGGCTGCTCCATCCGAATACGCTCTGACTTGCCGCAAACTGACCGGCTCAGCGCCGGGGAGCAGGGAAATGGACGGTCAGGACACTAGGGGAGCATTCGCTAAAGGCGGCTTAATCGGGGCTGCCGGGAGCCGCGAGAACAGGGCTGTTGCATGGAACCCACAACGGCGCACGAACTGCCCGTTTCGGCGGAGCCTGTGGCGCGCGGCCCGTGGAAATCGTGCGGGCCCACCCCATCTCCCAGTTTCTCTCCCCGCGACCCTCGAATCGAGATCCATGACCGAACAGACGCTCGCCGCGCCGATCGACGATCCATCAGGACGCCAGCGCGGCTTCTCGCGCTACCAGTCCCTGCTCATCGCGCTGCTCGCGTTCACGCAGTTCACCATCATCCTCGACTTCATCATCATGTCGCCGCTCGGCGCCATCCTGATGCCCGCGCTCGACATCACGGCCGGCCAATTCGGCGTCGCGGTGTCGGCCTACGCGTTCAGCGCGGGCATTTCGGGGGTGCTGGCCGCCGGCTTTGCCGATCGCTTCGATCGCAAGCGCCTGCTGCTGTTCTTCTATGTCGGCTTCACGCTCGGGACCCTGCTCTGCGCGATCGCGCCGAATTATCATGTGCTGCTGCTCGGCCGGATCGTGACCGGATTGTTCGGCGGCGTGATCGGCTCGGTGGTGCTCGCCATCGTCACCGATTTGTTCGCGCTGCATCTGCGCGGCCGCGTGATGGGCTTCATCCAGACCGCGTTTGCAGCAAGCCAGGTGCTCGGCATTCCCGCCGGCCTGTTTCTCGCCAATCACTGGAGCTGGCACGTCTGCTTCATTGCGATCGTCGTGGTGTCGATCGCGGCGATCGCCATCATCGCCTTCGCCATGGAGCCGGTCGACGCGCATCTGAAGCGGAAGCAGGACAAGAACCCGTTCCACCATCTGATCTCGACCGTCGGGCAGCCGCGCTACACGCTGGCCTTCTTCGTCACGACGCTGCTGGCGACCGGCGGCTACATGCTGATGCCGTTCTCCAGCGCCTTCACCGTGCACAATCTCGGCATCGACATCACGCATCTGCCGACGATCTATCTCGTCTCAGGCCTGTTCAGCATCGTCACGGGGCCGCTGGTCGGAAGGGCAAGCGATGCGTTCGGCAAATACCCGACCTTCGTGTTCGGCAGCGTGGTGTCCGTCATCATGGTGCTGATCTACACCCATCTCGGCCACGTCACGCTGGTGACCGCGATCCTCGTCAATGTGCTGATGTTCGTCGGCATCTTCTCGCGCATGATCCCGTCGCAGGCCCTGATGTCCGCAATCCCGGATCCCGACCAGCGCGGCTCGTTCAGCGCGGTCAGCGCCTCGCTGCAACAGCTCTCCGGCGGCCTCGGCTCGGTGCTCGCGGGCGCGATCATCGCGGAAGGACCAGATGGCGCGCTGCTCCATTTCGACCGGATCGGCTACGTCGTCGTCGCAACCTCGATCGTCTCGCTGGTCGCGATGTATTTTGTGCAGAAGGCGGTGGCGGAGCGGACGGGGAAAAGGGTGGTGTGAGGGGAAACGGGACGAACTGGCGTACCAGGGGACCGTCGCGACGGCGATGCAGCAATCGCCGCTCCGCTATCTTCGCGGATCGGGAGCCGTCTTAATTTGCGTCCGAATTCCGCAAAATGGTGCCCAGGAAAGGATTGCATAGGCCTGTCGATACTATATTGGTTTCATTGGTAAAATTCAATTGGCCCATAAGCTTGTTACACAGTGCAGTTACCGACTGAGCCTCGGGAGCCTTGAAAGCTGCCAGCCAAAGTATGCCGTTAACTTCGGCCTTACCGCTGGACGAACCGTGTATTGCCATTTCTATCTGGATGGGCTCTTGCTCTGATCGCAAATCGGCGGGCTTGCCTGTATGGTTAACGCCGCCTTCATCATTGATCGATGAAAGTATCGGGGTTTTCATTGCGATTGCACGGTCTCCGCCATGTCGCCTGATCCGCATTTCGCCCCGGTGTTGTCGCAGCACGCAATTGAACGGTGCTCTGCGGCTGTTGGTCTGAAGCCCGCTCTGCCGGAAAAGGCGTTCGTCCGGTTGATCGAGGCTGCCGCGAAAGACCTTGAAACTCGTGGGTTTAGGAGGCAGGCGGTAAGTTCATTTGGGGTGGAAGTCGGCCCTGATGGTCAGTTCAAGACGCTCGCGCCGTCACCGGACATGCCGCAAGTCTTTGTCTCGTCTACACAAAGCGAGCATCTCACGATAAGCCCCGCTGGGTTCAATTGGACAAGCACGAGCTATGTCCGATGGCAGCCATTTATTGGCGGCTTTGAACAGATTGTATTGCCTTACCTTTCGAAGGCGCTGGAGACCGTCTCCGTCAGCGCCGTGAAACTTGAATATTGGGACCGTTTCTATTGGTCCGGAGATTGGACCAACTTCGACGCGACTAGGCTCCTCAAAAAATCGGACTATGCCTCCGGCCTGCTAAGCCGCCCTAGAGAGTGGCATTCCCACGTCGGCTGGTTTGAGGCCATCGAAGCCTATCGCCGACTGGTCAATGTGAACATAGACGTCGTGGAAATGACCACGAGCCCCGATATAGTGCCGCGTCCAAGCATCGGCATTTATTCCAGCCTGACCGACCAAGCGAACGTTCCCGCCTATGGGGAGACCCCGGAACAAGCCCTCAACGAGCGCTTTGTAATTGAACGCCTTGAAGCGCAGCATCTTGCGTTGAAGGAAATACTTGGCCATATAATCACGGACGAAATGTCGAATCGCATCGGCCTTTTCTCTCGGACTTCCCAAAATGCTCGCCCTTGATGTCGATGTAACCTATCAGCGCAAGCCGCTTGAGGCTGAACGCGAACAGGTCACCGTGACTCGCTCCGGTGCTGACATTCATATGCCGGTTTGCGAGATCGGGAATCACATCGCCCGGCTAACTGGCTCTGCGGAGAAGAGCGACCGCGTTCTATTCATTTCTCATTACACTCCTTGGCTAAAGTCTGTCCTCACCTCGATCTCCGAGTTCAGAGCCGTAAAAGAGGGCTGGGATGGCGCGGACGCGCTTCCACCTTCTCAGGGCTCGCTCGACACTGCCGAGATGCTGGCGACCTATTTGAACAATGCCCCGTTCAAGCCAGTCTTTTCGGTCGATGCATATGGTCGGCCAACGTTCTCGTCTAACGCACCCGATTTCTATGTCCACCTGACTATTGATGATCCGGGACAGTTGACCCTGTTCGCGGAAATCGATGGCGTTGAGCACTTCGCTGACCAGATCGAATTCAACGGTCGCAAAGCCCCGGATCAGCTTTCGATTATCCTGTAAGCCGAAGCATGACCCTTCAGCAATGTCGGGCAGCCTTCGCCCAGCCGGACAAGCAGCTTGCCGGTCGTGTATATGACGCGACACAGGCTCTCTGTGGCTGCGAGCAGTTCAGCATGGCTGATGAGTCTCCTGGCGTGGTGGCCGATCATGAAGGCCTCTGCCTGATAATTAGCGATCCAACAGATATCCAAGATGGCCGGCTCAGCCCCACCTCACTGATCCGCGTGGATACTAGCGGAGTGAGCGTGCTGCGGGATGCCGCTCACAATGATGAGTTTGACTTAACCATCACCGAGCTGAAAGCGCGATCGGCAGCCGCGAACAAGCCACGATCGTTTATCGGGGTCTGTCTTTTCTCAGCTCACACGCTCCGACAGCAAAACGGTAATCGCTTTCTAGGAGTCTACGATACTGCCCTTCCCGGCAAGCCGCATCATGCGGACGTGCTCGCCCCTCCACTCAACCGACTTACGCCAATGTCAAATTCTCAACACGAGAAGGCACAGCGTAGGCGCATCAAGCAAATAATCGACCTTGTCGGGCGCTGCTTCGATCCAGCACACTCCTTCCGCGATGGCGCTTTCGCGAAGCACACATAACGCGGCCTAGGGGAGCATTCGCCCTCGTCAATGAGGCCCCGCGCTACCCGGACGGAATCATTTCTAGGGTCGCAGATCTGAAACGTGACCTCGTAGACGCAGCGGCTCAATCTCCCCCGTGCCCGCCTTCCGATCCCTCCCTTAGGTCTCTGCACGCTCTTCATTCGAACTAGAGACGGCAGCCCAACTCTCCGGCGAATCTTCAGAGACATCGCGGACGCTCTGATTGGAGTTCGCCCCTGACGCGCGCCATCACCGCCTGCTCGCCTGAGTCTTTTTGACTCATGTGGCACCCCTTGCCGAACGATTCCTCCGAAAAATATGGTGTCAACGCTCGTTGACTAAGTTTTTCGCGAGCGACCATCGGGAGGGAAATTGCCGTGAAGCGCAAGTTCGTTGCCTATTATCGCGTATCCACCCCAAAGCAGGGCCGCTCTGGATTGGGCCTCGACGCCCAGAGAGCCGCCGTAGCCAAGTCAATCGCGGACGGACCTGCGAACATCATCGCTGAGTTCACCGAGGTCGAGAGCGGAAGGCGCAACAACAGGCCCGCCCTGGAGGAAGCACTCACCGCAGCGCGACTACACCGGGCAACCTTAGTTGTAGCGAAGGTGGACCGGCTGACCCGCTCAGTGGGCTTCCTAGAGCGGCTGCTAGAGGCGGGGGTGGACGTGCGCTTCGCTGACCTCCCCTCCATTGAGGGACCCACCGGGCGCTTCATGCTTCAACAGATGGCAGCCGTAGCGGAGCTAGAGGCCGGCATGATCTCGGCACGCACGAAGGCGGCCCTTGCGGCAGCGAAAGCACGGGGCCAACGGCTGGGGGGATTCCGAGGCGGCGGGCTGAACAAGCAGACGCGAGCCATGGGCCGGGCAGAGCAGGCCACGCAAGCCCAGAGGCGAGCCAACGATCTCGCACCCATCCTGAGGCAGCTACGAGCGCAGGGCGTGCAGTCACCCACCGAGGTCGCACGGGCGTTGACCGCAATGGGTATCCCTACAGCGAGGGGCCGCACCACATGGTCAGCACCGGCCGTCGCGCTTATCGAAGCGAGGCTAAGCGAAAGCTGATCCGCCGAAAATTCTTCCTCACCTTTATTCCTTCATCACCGCGCAATCCCCACATAAAGAAACTGCGCATCACCACAATGAGAAAGAAAATGCCAAGCCGACCTGTAACTACCATCGTGTATGATCAATCGGCCATCGACGCGTTAGCGGCCTGCAAGACGTATCTCGAACAGGCTGAGGATTACATTCACGACAAAAGGAATTTGCTGCCCGACCCGACGCCTCTGCTAGAGGCCCGCTTTCCAACGAGTTCAATATTGCCGGGCCACGCAATCGAGCGAACCAAGGGGCTCTCTTGGCCCACTATCTCTGCAAAGATCGTAGATGCGGTTGCGAAGAAGCCTCGCTTTTTCGACCCTTGGTATTTCGTGGTGATGCTGTTGCTGGAGTTGCCGGGCGGACGGGTCATTCTCGCTAAGTCGAAGAATCAAGAATATGCCTATGCGGCCTATGCCGGTAGGACGGTTGTTCCGAACTTCTATCTGCGCCGCATCGTGGTCAACACGCCAATCTGGGCAGACACGAAGGAGGGGAAGCATGTCGATGGCGCGCATTACGACTATCGACGTGTGACATTGCACTGGATCAGCAAGGATGCCGTCAGGAAGCTTGGCAGGCTCACCCGCCGGAAGTCCAGCAATCGGGAAGCTGCGGTGAAGTTCGCAGTTGAACTCTTCAAGGAGCAACTTGCGGCCCACCACGGCGGCCCCGGACTGGGCCATCCAGACAAACTCCCCGGCCTCGATTTGACGGCACTCGATTACGAAGAGCTTCTATGGGTTGCGCTCTTCATCGCCGACGCCATGCACGAGAAATATCTTCGCCTGAGGGCACGCAATGCCTAGTCGCTCGCAACACACGAAGGACCTGAAGGAACGCATACGGCTAGGTCCGCTCACCGCTGCCGCGACCTGTCTCATCCCGGGCTGCGGGCGGCCGACCATGAAGGCTGCCAATATAGGTCTGGCACCGCATCATTGTCGCACGCACGTCGAGCACCGGGCGCGGCACGGAAGCTATTGGCTCAACAGCTACACCGCCGCCGAACTGAAGCCTTATCTGACCGCTGCGGCCGCTTACGTCGGGCTTCGGGCAGCAAACGACAAGTTCATTAAGGCAGCTGTAGAGGCCACGCGGTTCGCTCTGGAGGAGGCTGGGCCCGTAGAGATCGCGACTCGTTTGAAAGGCCTCACCGCCGCCAAGCGGGCAAAGATAGGGCTGGCCCGACTACGGGTCGCCAAGGTCAAGCCGGAGCGTATCGTTTCCATCGTCGTTGCTGTGCATGCGATCGCCGAAGAGCGGGGTCACCGACCAAAGGAATTTCGGACGGTGCAGGCGTGCAAAGCCGTGCACAGGCTTGCCAGTGGCACGGGGTGGGTCAGCTATGACGCTCAGGGCCGGGAGCACCGTTCTAGGAGGCGGGCCTATCCGAGATCATCCGGCCCAGTGCTGCGCTTGATGGGACGTCTTTTGGAGGAACCCAGCGAGTGGGTCATCGAGAAGCACCTGAAGGGCGTGCTCGCCCACAAACAGCGCTACGGGCGGGGCCCCCGAAAGGGGTCCAACTGACGCCCCGGCCGATATTTGACGGCTCCGATCGTTAGCGTGAGATCAGGTCAGACTAGTCGGGTGCGTCAATAATCGATGTTAGAGGCGGTCACTTTCAGCACCTAATCACATGTCCTCCCAACAGCAGCCCATGATGTTCGATCCCCAGCTTCGCGCGAATAGCGCGGAGCTTCAGGCCGCTGTTAGAGGGCTGGCAGACATATTGCTGACCCATGAGGCCGCGAGCGGCACGCGCAAGCGAGCGCGAAAGGAGGCGGACGCGACGAAGTTCTGCTTGGCCGTGGAAGCGTTGGCCTGCAATCTCATTTTGCTAAAGGCCACGGGGAGCAACGCTAAGCTCGCCGTGCCCCGGTCCCATGCCGTCCTCTGGCAAGGGAATCCTGTTCTCGGTCAACATTTCCTAAGCGTCATCGACCTTCTATCCGCCGTTGGCTTAATCGCGGAAGGACGGCGGGGCTACAGGATCTCCGCTAAGTCAAAAATGCCGTCGCTTATCGAGCCCCAAGAACGCCTCGCGGATCATCTCCCGTTGTCCCCTCCCGAATGGCGGGCAATCGGTCAAATTGATGATCCCGTGTTGGTCATTCTGAAGGAAGGAAAGGACGAGGACGGAAACGCCGCCGCCATCGCTTATCGCAAGACTTCACAATCTAAAAAGTTCGAGAACCAAGTTCGGAGCATAAATCGACTCTTACGCGAGGCTGATATCGAGATCGCGGGCCAAGACGACTTCGGCCTCTCTTTAGGAGGGGATGGCCAAATCATCGCGCCCTATCGTCGCTCGCTAAGGCGCATCTTCAATAACGGGACGTGGCAGCACGGCGGCCGTCTTGCGGGCGGCTTCTGGATGTCGATGGCGCGAACGGAACGCCAGCACATTCGTATCAATGGCCAACCCGTGGCGGAGGTCGATTATGGGCAACTTTTCCCGCGCCTCGCCTACGTGCGGGCCCGAGCGCCGCAGCCCGAGGGCGACCTTTATAATGTTTTCAGGAATGGCACCGGCCGGGATGGCTGCAAGAAACTGATGAACGCACTGCTGTTCTCGCAGGGGCCGCTGAGGAATTGGCCCGAGGACACGCACCGGCATTTTCCGGATGGCATCAATCTCCGGACGGCAATCGAGATGCTCGCCGCAAAGCACGCGCCTATCGCTCACCTGTTTGGGAAGGGTCTTGGTTTCCAGCTGATGCGCATCGAAAGCGACATGCTCATCGAGGTTCTCACTGAATTATCGGCTGCTGGGGTCATCGCCCTGCCTCTCCACGACGCGGTGCTCGTCGCGAAATCCCACGCGGGTGTGGCGCAGGAGACGATGAGGGCCGTTTTTCGACGCTGGAGCCGCTCGCCCTGCGCGATTGTCTCTGTCAAATTTCATACGTAATTCCAGCAACTTAAGTCTTACGCCTCCGCTAATGGAGGAGGAAGCTAGGGGGGGACGAAACTCAGAGGGGTCTAAGGGGGGCCCCTAAGGGTTGCCTTCAGTTGGGGAGGGTGACACCACCCCTCCTCCTAAGCGCGGCCTCTAGAGGGTCCCCCTCACCGGCCTGAATGGTCACCTCTAAGCTAGGGTAACCACCACTCCCTCCCATGAGGTCGCCACTTAGCAACCATCGTTTGAGCTACATCAAGCACGCTCTCTTGCCGGTCCTTCTGATGCTGGCCAGCGAGATGGTCATGAGCAAGCACGACTGGCTTCTGTTCGCGTGGAACCTTTGGGCGCTCCTCCTTGCAGTCATCTTCCTCTGCGCTGTGTTCGTTGCACGACTCTCGGCCTCCCGCGCTGCCGCGCGAGATGGGTTAGGTGTTAAAAGTGACCACTCACGGCTGACACCGGACGAGATAGAGACTAGGCCCGCCCCTTCCGCTGGGGGACAAGCAACCGATCAGGGGTGGTCTTCAAGGCGCGAGCCAAGCGGGCCAGGACGATGATGGTGCAGTTGCGGGTGCCCCGCTCTACCTGACTGACGTAGGTCCGATCTAGCCCCGCCTCTAAGGCCAAATCCTCTTGGGACAGCCCGAGACCCTTGCGGGCCTTCCGCACGGCCCCTGCCACCACATCAACGATCCCTGTCTCGTCATCCATGCCCATAGCAGGCCGCCATGATGACTTTGGGTCTACGGACTATGAGTCCCATTTCTCCGTTGAGAAGTGATGACTATCGTCTACAATCGGCTGCGAGCAGCATGAAGGAACGCACAATGACCGGCCCGGAGAGCACCGCCCCAAAGTTGCGGGAGGACGACCCCATAAAGGTTCTCTTCGATATGGCCAGCTACTGGGCCACCATCTGGAGCCTCATCGCGCTCTGCCTCTGGTTCGAACATGAGGTTCTCAAGCGGCTGGATATCGAGTCGTCCAGCGTTCGAGTTGCCATTCTCCTCGTGAGCACACCGGCCATATTCTTGGCCACAGTCACTCGCATTCAGAAGAGCCCCAAAGCGCTTTTAATACTAGAGCGAGCCCGCTACGTCGTGATTCTGGTCGCTGCGGCCCTGCTCGGGGCCTATCTTCACGCGAACCACAAAGACGATTCTTACGAGAACGCCTTGCGCGATGGCGCCGTGCTGACCTGCCTGAAGATAGCGTCCTGCAAAGCGGCAGCAACGGGCTATGCGAACACGCGCTAGAGCGAAGCCAGGCTTCGGCTGCGACGGGCACAAACCGGACCATCACAGTCAATGTGACAAGGCCGCTCGTGACCTAAGCGGACCGTCTGGTCCTTCTCAATCCGTGCTGGTGTCATGGTTTGCTCCCCATGCAACAGACGGTGCTATGCAAACCGAACACCGATCTCCTAAGTTCATTTTTGGACTCTCCGAGTTCGCCAACTGCGGTAACATGGTCTCCGCTATTGGAGCGCCCCTATGCGCGATGGCATGTTCTCGATAGGCCGCGATTGCCGGGGCCATACAGTGGTCGCTTTTGAGCTGGTGTTGTTTACTCAGGAGATTGCGAATGCGGACCGCTGAAGAATGCCGGAAGCTGGCGACGGACTACCGTAGCGAGGCGGCGGAAATCGGAGTTTCACCAAGGAAAGCCAACGTGCTTCGAAACATCGCGAACAGCCTTAGCGGTCTCGCCAGTCAATACGAGATGCTGACCGCCATTGCTGATGAAGAGCGCCGCGGACTGGCGCAGTAGGGCCGCCTCAGTTGGTAGGAACTGATGATTTTGGGCGCCGTTATAGCCTCATGCCTAGGGAGATCATCATAACACTCTGCTCATTAGCCGTCGCCTGCGTCATGGCGTTCGGTATGGCTGCAATCGTAGCTTCTCACTAAACTCCTCCAGTAAAGAGGCTGCCTAGGTGGCGGCCTCTTTCATTACAATCGCCACTTCCTTTGCTGGCCCATAGCCGACCTTAGCGGATTGAGTCTCGCGGAAATTCCGTCGTTCGGTGAATGCGGTGTCCCTGAGCGAGTGGATCGTTCTCACTAACTTTGAGTAATCGGCTCAAAACGCTCAGCCAGAGTGCCGGATCTTGGCGTCAGGAACGCCCGAACAAGGGCAGCGTTGGCTTGCATGCGCTTCTATTTTGATTACCAAGACCTCGCTGGCACGATCCTAGACGACGACGGCGAGGAGCTTCCTGATCTCGCCGCCGCTCGTGATGCCGCGATGCGATACCTGGCTGAGGGAATACGGGACCACAGTCCTTCCGGACTTACCGACAAGCTCTCCGTCAACGTGAGGACGAAAGAATCGTCTATCATGATCGTGTCAGCAACGATCGAGGTTGTAGCTGCGTCGCCCCGCAGCAGAACCGACAAATTGTCCTAACACCTCTTCAGCATTTTGAAAGTCAACATGCCAAGATCGAGGAGCGTATCCGCTCGGATTGCCTTTGAACTCGGCAGAGATGCTCGGCGGAATGGTGCGCATATAGACGACAATCCCTTTTCATCCTACTCAGCTCGTCATGACCTATGGCGGCGGGGCTGGGAAGAGGAAGATGCGTTAATAGCGCGCTCGCAGTCCCGAGAGGAGTGAAGGCGACTGAACGTTGGCCCTTAGCGGACCTTGCCGGCGCTGAAATTGTGTCGGCTAAAGGCAGCCTATGCGACGTCAATGGTCGGAAACAGAGCAATGGCGTTGGCCTTTGCCTTAACGGTCACGTCACCGTAGCCTTCCGAGACGTTGCGGGGCGCATGCCCCTGAATGGCATCCAGCACTCGCATCTCGACGCCCTGATCAATGCCCACGGTCTTGAAGCGATGCCGCCAGCCATGGCTTGGATCAACGTTCTTGTCTTTCACCACCTCGCGCACAAACTCATTGACCTTGTTCCGCGCCGTCTTCACCGCGTTGCGCACCCCCAGTTCACCGGCCTTAGGGTCAATGAACAGATAGCCGCCCTTCGATTTCTCATAGAACTCCAAGAACCCTTCCTCGATGACCTGCCGATGGAGCACGACATCACGCGCTTCGTCCGTCTTCACCGGCCCCGCCTCGGGCGTCACATGCAGCACCCAGAGCTTGCCTTCGCGCCTGATGTCCTCCTTGCGAATCTGGATCATCTCGCCCACGCGGGCACCCGTGACGGCACACAGCCACGGCACCCACCGCTTGGCCGCCGCCAGCTTCGGAGCTTCCCGGCCGGGCACGAACTCGCGGGCGTGCTTGAGGATGGCGATGGCCTCCGAATCATAGAACCCCTTGGACCGGAGTTTGCGCGACTTGCCGACCTTGATGGTGATCCCTTCGGCCGGATTGCTGGGCAGCCGGCGATTGACCACCGCCCAACCGAACACCGTCTTCATGCCCGCGAGATCGCTATCCTTCACCGTCTTCGGGCTCACGCCGCTTTGCACGCGATAGTCCTTGAAGCGAACGATGTCCTCCGGCATCACCCGGCTCGCGGTGTCGTGCTTAAGGAACGTCACGAGGCGGCCCATCGAGTTGCGATAGCTCTCATAGGTGCTCTGCTTGCGGCCCGCCCGCTGGGCTTCCTTCCACCAGTCCTCGACCAGCCCGGTGAGAGAATTGTTATAGGCACCCCGCTTTGGCTTCTCTTTTGGCGCGTCCTCTGGCGCTTGCCACTCGGGAAAGCGAGCGGCCTTGGGGTCGAGCGAATAGTCTCCCGCAGCATTCCGTTGACGGCTCGCGAAAGCGTCACGCAGGGCCATCCAAAAGGCAGTGAGCAAGAGGGCGCGTGATTCGCTATCCACGCGGCGGATGCCCTTGGTCAGCAAGAGGCGATTCACGATGGGCCCGAGCGCCTTCTCTAATTTCTTGGCCTCACCGTCTCCGCCGACTCGCTCCCACATCTCCGCTACGGCAGCCCAGTGAGCTTCCTGCTCCTCATGGCTCTCAGTGTCAGGCGACCAGCCGACACCGGGCGTGTGCACCATGGCAACACTCCGGGCGCGGCTCTCGCTGTCCGCCCAAACCCGATAGAGTTCGCCTGCCAAGGCCGTCGCCTGCCGGTGGGTGAGATGCACGGGGGCATCATTGCGGAGGGCCTCCCAGACGGTCTCCAAATAGGCCGCTGCGCTTGCCTGACGCCTCTTGATCTCGCTGGGCTCCGAGGTGCGAAGGGAGAATCGGACGGCCTGAGCGCCATCGCTAAGCGTCACGAAAACGAAGCTGTCACCGAGAGGAATTGCCAGCTTGAAACCGACTGCTTTGCGCCGGACATCCGCCGGAATGCGCTGCACGAAAACAGGAAAGCGAGACCCAACACGGCGCATCGGCCGAACAACCCTGAACAGCAATGTTACACCCCATTGTTACACAGTCGGGGCCAACGCAACACTCTGATAGGGCTTATCTATCTGGATTTGTTTGCGATCCAGAATTGTATGGTGCCCAGGAAAGGACTCGAACCTTCACGGCCGTTAAGCCACTGGCACCTGAAGCCAGCGCGTCTACCAATTCCACCACCTGGGCATGCCGTTTGGGGCACGGAGGCGGTTACTACGGTTCGGTGACGCCGTTGTCAATTCATGCGTGACCCGGGTTTGGGGATGCCGATTGCGCATCGCAAACCGGCCCGATACAAGCCTGACAAGACGCACTCTTTTCCGCAGGAACGGCTCCCATGGCATCGAATCTGGACACGCTCGTCACGGTTTTCGGCGGATCGGGGTTTTTGGGCCGGAATGTCGTCCGCGCGCTGTGCAAGCGGGATTACCGGGTCCGGGTCGCGGTGCGGCGGCCGGAACTCGCCGGATACCTCCAGCCCTCCGGCAAGGTCGGGCAGGTCCATACCGTGCAGGCGAATTTACGCTATCCGGCCTCGGTCGAGGCGGCGCTGCGTGATTCGCACGTCGTCATCAACCTCGTAGGCGTCCTGACCGAGAGCGGCGCGCAGACCTTTGACGCGGTCCAGGCCAAGGGCGCCGAAACCGTCGCCAAGGCGGCGGCTGCGGCCGGCGCCAGCCTGGTGCATGTCTCGGCGATCGGGGCCGATGCCGAATCGCCCTCGCGATATGCCAAGGCCAAGGCGGCCGGCGAAGCCGCGGTGAGGGCAGCGGTGCCGTCGGCGACGATCTTCCGCCCCTCCCTGATGTTCGGCCCCGAGGACCAGTTCACCAACCGTTTTGCCGCGCTGGCCCGGATGTCGCCGGTGCTGCCGCTGATCGGCGGCGAGACCAGGATGCAGCCGGTCTATGTTGGCGACGTCGCCACCGCGATCGCGGACGCCGTCGACGGCAAGGCCAAGGCGGGCGCGACCTACGAGCTTGGCGGGCCGGAAGTGCTGACCATGCGCGAGATCATCGAGGCCATCCTCGAGATCACCGCGCGCAAGCCGGCGCTGATCCCGCTGCCGTTCGGCCTCGCCCGCTTCCAGGCGAACTTCCTGCAATTCGCGCCGGGCGCCTTCAAGCTGACGCCGGACCAGGTCACGATGCTCGAGCGCGACAATGTGGTGTCGGACGCGGCCAAGGCCGCCGGGCTCACGCTGGAAGGGCTCGGCATCACCGCCGATTCGCTGGAAGCGATCGCCCCGCAATATCTCTGGCGCTTCCGCGCCGCCGGTCAGTTCCAGCGTATGAGCGTGTGAGGGTGGATCGACCTCTCCCGCAAGCGGGAGAGGTCGATCGCGAAGCGATCGGGTGAGGGCTCTCTCCTCTTGGGGGTTCTCGGCCGCGGAGAGACCCCCTCACTAACCCTCAGTGCACCACCGGCGCGGCCGGCGACTTAGAACTTCAGCTTCTTGAATACCGCTTCCGGCAGCGTCTTGATGATCAGCATCACGAGGCGCCATTTGCCGCTGACATAGACGACGTCGGTCTTGTTCTCGACCGCCCGGAGAATGGCATCGCCGACGACCGGCGCTTCGACGGTGAGCGGGCCGATCAGCTTCATGCCATCAGTCATCTTGGTGCGGACGAAGCCAGGCTTGACGGTGACGACATGCACGCCGCCACGGCTCGCGCGGGCGCGCAGGCCGGAGAGGAAAGCGGAGAAGCCAGCCTTGGCCGAGCCATAGACATAGTTCGAGGCCCGGCCGCGGTCGCCGGCGACGGACGACACGCCGACAAGCGTGCCGCTGCCGCGGCCTAAGAATTTTTCGGCGAACAGGCCGAGGATCAGCGCGGGCCCTTCGTAGTTCGAGCGCATGATCGCGGTGGCGTGAGCGAGATCGCTCTCGGCATCTTGCTGCATACCGAGCAGGCCGATGATCGAGATGACGACATCGGGCAATGCCGGCAGGCCGCTCACAAAGCCCTCGAATGCGGCGGTGTCGAGCACATCGAATTTGTAGAGACCGACGTCGATCGCGTAGCGCGCGCGCAGATCGGCGGCGTCAGGCTCCAGCGCGGTGACGTCGCGGCCTGCGAGGCCGACATCGTAGCCGGCTTTGGCAAAGGCGCGCGCGGCGGCGCGGCCCATGTCGGAGGAGCCGCCGAGCACCAATACAGATTTGCGTGACGTCACGGCCTAGACCTCATCAAACAGACGCTGTGAAAGTTTCGAGCGGATGTTGCCGGCGGGATCGAGCGATTTGCGGATTGCGTTGAAACGCGGCACGGCAGGATAACCCGCCGCGAAGGTCGCGCGCGATTGGCGTGCGTCTTTCGCCAGATACAGCCGGCCGCCGGCGGCGACGACCAGGCGATCAATCTCGTCGAGGAAATTCAGGATGTCGCCCTTCACCGGGAAATCCAGCGCGAGCGTGTAGCCGGGCAGCGGGAACGACAGGATGCCGTCGCCCTGTCCGAGCTTCTTGAGCACGGCGAGGAAGGAGGCATCGCCGCGCCGTGCGACGCGATCGAGTATCTCGCCGAGCACGGCGCGCGCGCCGGCTTGCGGGATCACGCATTGATGCTGCAGGAAGCCGCGCTTGCCATAGATGCGATTCCACTCACCGACGCTGTCGAGCGGAAAGAAATACGGATAGAGCGAGACCACGTGGCTGCCGCCGGCGCGCCGCGCGCCCATGCGATAGTAAAGCTCGTTGAAGGCGCGGACGCTGGTGCGGTTCAGTGCCATCGACGGCAGGTCGACCGGCACGCTGAGGCGAGACTCCTTGCCGACCGGAAATGCATCGACGCCTTCCGCCAGTTCGCCCCTGCCCGCGTGCTCGCCGAGATAGATCAGCGAACGGCCGAGATCGCGCCCGCGTGCAGCGCAATCGATCCAGGCCACCGAATAGGTCGCGGCATCGCCCGCCTCGAGCGCGCGCATCGCTGCATCGAGATCGGACGCGGAGATCACCCGCTCGCGGATCCATCCGGTCTCGGCTCGGCGCAGCCGCATCGTCGCTTCGAGGATGATGCCGGTCAGGCCCATGCCGCCGACGGTCGCGAAGAAGGCGTCGGAGTTCTGCTCGCGCGAGGCCTCGATGACTTCGCCCTGCCCGGTGCGCAGCAGGAGGCTGTCGACGTAGCGGCCGAAGCCGCCCTCGCAATGATGGTTCTTGCCGTGGACGTCGGCGGCAATGGCGCCGCCGATCGAGACGAAGCGGGTGCCGGGCACGACGAAGGGCAAAAAGCCGCGCGGGCCAAAGGTGTCGATCAGGTCCGACAGGAGAACCCCGGCTTCGAGGCGGATGCGCCCGGTTGCCGGATCGAACGACCTGACCCGGTCGAAGCCGGTCATCGTGACGGTTCTCGTGGCGCCGATCGCGGCATCGCCATAGGCGCGGCCATTGCCGCGCGCGACGGTGCCGGCCGAGACAGCCTCGCCGACCGCCGCGAACGAGCGCGGGCGCAGCACGTCGCTATCGACGACCGGGAAACGGCCCCAGCCGCTGACGAGGGTCATGGCTCAGCTCCTGTGCCGGGCGCGCGCCGCCCGGCGTTGGAACTGACTACCGATCAAAAGCTTATTTTGCGTTGAAGGCCTGGTGGAGTCGTAGCCCGGATGGAGCGCAGCGCAATCCGGGGATCCTGCCACAAGGAACGCTGGCCCCGGATTACGCTGCGCTTCATCCGGGCTACAGGCCTACACCTACCGCCCCAGCGCCAGCGCGATCAGGCCGAGCGTGCCGACGATGACGCGCCACCAGGCGAACACCACGAAGCCGTGGCGGGTGACATATTCCAGGAACGTCTTGACCACGATGATCGCGGTGATGAACGACACCACGAAGCCGATCGCGACGATGCCCATATGGTCCATCGTCATCTCGGAGCGGCTCTTGTAGAAGTCGTAGGCGAACGCACCGATCATGGTGGGGATGGCGAGGAAGAACGAGAACTCCGCCGCTGCGCGCTTGTCGGCGCCGAGGAACATCGCGGCTACGATGCTGGCGCCGGAACGCGACACGCCCGGGATCATCGCCACGCACTGCGCGATGCCGATATAGAGATACATCAGCAGCGGAAACCTCGTGGCGTCATGCTCGCGCGGCTTGAGATCGAGCTTGTCGACCCAGAGCAGGATGGCGCCGCCGACGATCAGCGTGAAGCACACGACCCAGGGATTGAACAGCACGCTCTTGATGTATTTGCCGGCGACGAGGCCGACGATCACAGCGGGCAGGAACGCGACCAGCACGCCGAGCACGAAGCGGCGCGAATAGGGGTCGCCCGTGAAGAAGCCGATCACGACATCCCAGAGCTTCTTGAAGTACAGCCCGACGATCGCGAGGATCGCACCCAGCTGGATCAAAACCGTAAACGAATCCCAGAAGGCGCCTTCGCCGAGATGGAAGAAGCGTTCCGCGAGCAGCAAATGGCCGGTCGAGGATACGGGAAGGAACTCGGTCACACCCTCGATGATGCCGAGGATCACTGCCCGTATTGCGTCTGACATATTTACGGTCCATTTCGGCTGGAAAAGCGGGGCCCTTCTCGCCTATTCGTCCCCATGCCGCAATCGCAAAATGCGAAATCACGCCCTTGCCTCGCGGTTTTGAAGGACTAGTGTGGCGCCGCACAAACATTGATGGAATCTTAAGCACCATCAAATAGTCAAAGGCTTCATGTTTACGCTGTTTCATCATCCGTTCTGTCCGCATTCGCGTTTCATCCGCCTGATCGCGGGCGAATACGGGCTCGACCTCAAGCTGGTCGAGGAGCGCAGCTGGGAGCGGCGCGAGGCGTTTCTGTTGCTCAATGCGGCAGGCACGACGCCTGTGATGGTGGACGACGAGCAGCCGCCGATCCCCGGCGCTGCGATCATCGCCGAATATGTCGACGAGGCCTATGGCGCCGAGATGGGACCCAAGCGCCTGATGCCGGAATCCATCGGCGAGCGCGTCGAGGTTCGCCGGCTGATGGCCTGGTTCAACGAAAAATTTTTCGAGGAGGTCTCGCATCCTCTCGTCACCGAGCGCATCTACAAGCGCTTCATGAGCGAGGAGAACGGCGGCGGGCCGCCCTCGGCCGACGTAATGCGCGCCGCCAAGGCCAATGTGCGCTATCATCTGGCCTATATCGGCTGGCTGGCGCAGACCCGTAATTTCCTCGCCGGCGACCGGCTCACTTACGCGGATCTCGCCGCCGCGGCGCATCTCTCGGCGATCGACTATCTGGGCGACGTGCCATGGAGCGAGGACGACGCAGCAAAGGCGTGGTACGCGCGGGTGAAGTCCCGCCCGTCGTTCCGTCCGCTGCTGAGCGAATGGCTGGCCGGCGTGCCGGCATCGCGGACCTACGTGGACCTGGATTTCTGAACTCCGATCCGACTGAACTGAAGGCGGCGCTCACGCGCGAGGCGCGGGCACTCGGCTTCGACTGCATCGGCATCACGATGCCAGGCACGATCGAGAGCGCCGGCAAATACTTTCTGGAATTCATTGCCTCCGGCGGTCATGGCGACATGGACTGGCTCGCCGCGCAGCCGGAGCGTCGTGTCGATCCGCGCGGGCTGTGGGCTGACGTGCGCTCGGTGATCATGCTCGGGGTCAATTACGGCCCGGACCAGGATCCGCTCGCGATTCTCGAGCAGCGCGCGCGCGCGGCGATCTCGGTTTATGCGCAGGGCGACGACTATCACGATCTCATCAAGAAGCGGCTGAAGGCGCTGGCGCGCTGGCTGGTCGCGACCGCGCCGTCAGAAGTGAAGGTGTTCGTCGACACCGCCGCGGTGATGGAGAAGCCGCTGGCGCAGACCGCGGGTCTCGGCTGGCAGGGCAAGCACACCAACCTCGTCTCGCGCGAGTTCGGTTCGTGGCTGTTCCTCGGCGCGATCTACACCACGCTGGAGCTGCCGCGCGACGCTGCCGAGATCGATCATTGCGGCTCGTGCCGGGCCTGTCTCGACATCTGCCCGACGGCGGCGTTTCCCGCGCCCTACAAGCTCGATGCGCGGCGCTGCATTTCCTATCTCACCATCGAGAACAAGGGACCGATCCCGCACGAGTTTCGCAAAGCCATCGGCAACCGCATCTATGGCTGCGACGATTGCCTCGCGGCGTGTCCCTGGAACAAGTTCGCGCAGGAGGGGCGCGAGGCCAAGCTCGCCGCGCGCAGCGAATTGCGCGCGCCGGGTCTTGCGGAGCTCGCACGCCTCGACGACGCCGCGTTCCGCGCGCTGTTCACGAAGTCGCCAGTGAAGCGGATTGGTCGCAATCGGTTCTTACGGAACGTGCTGATCGCGATTGGCAACTCGGGCGAGGCGGCGCTGGCCGAGGAAGCGCGACGGTTGCTGGAGGATGCGAGCCCGCTGGTGCGTGGCGCTGCGGTGTGGGCGCTGGGGCAGTTGCTAGGACGGGAAGAGTTTGAGGCGATGAAGGGCGCTGCATTAGATCACGAACGCGACGACAGCGTGCGTGAGGAGTGGCAGACCGTCGCCTAACCCTCGGTGTCATTCCCCGCGAAGGCGGGGAATCCAGTACGCCGCGGCTTCTCGACTCAATCACGACCGTCTCGGAGTACTGGATCGCCCGCCTTCGCGGGCGAAGACACCTGTTGTTGTGGCGATAGCTTGCGCGGCCTGACTCTCACGACGGCACCACCACCCTTGATTTCCCCGCGCGTTTCTTCAATCTCGCGCGCATGACAAACCTGCCTTTCTTCACCCGCAACAGCGATACATTCCATCCGACGGAAGCCGCCAACGGCCCATGGGATCCGAAATCGCTGCATGGACGCGTCGTCGTCGGGCTGCTCGGCTTCGCCATCGAGGAGCGCCATTCGGGTCCCGAATTGGTGCCGGCGCGGCTCACCGTCGACATGTTTCGGCTGCCGACCATCGACAAGCCGATCGAGGTAACGACGCGCCTCGTTCGCGACGGCTTGCGCATCCGCGTGGTCGAGGCGGAATTCGTCTCCGGCGGCGTCAGCATGGCGCGGGCCTCGTGCCAGCTGCTGCGCAAGACGCAAAATCCTGATGGCAATGTCTGGTCGCCGCCGAACTGGGACGTGCCGAAGCCGGCCGACATTCCAAAACCCACCGATCCCAGGCTCGGCATGAACGGCAAATGGACGACGCGCCCCATTGTCGGTCATATGGGCTCGCTCGGTCCGCGAAAACTCTGGATGAGCGAGGTGCGCGAGCTCGTCGCGGGCGTGCCGATGACGCCGTTCGTCCACGTTGCCACCGGCGCCGATTTCGCCAGCCCCCTTGCCAACGCCGGCGACAACGGGCTCGGCTACATCAACAGCGACGTGACGATCTATCTGCACCGCCTGCCGGTGACGAACTGGATCGGCTTTGAGGTGGTGAACCATCACGCCACCGACGGCGTCGCGATCGGCGAATGCTGGCTTTATGACGAACAGGGTCCGATCGGCACCGCGACGGTGGCCGCGCTGGCGCAGCGCAAGCCGATGGCCAATCCTTCGAAGCGATAGGAGCTTGCCGTCATTCCGGGGCAGCCCGCAGGGCTGAACCCGGAATCTCGCGCAGCAAGCTCGAGATTCCGGGTTCGCGCTCCGCGCGCCCCGGAATGACGACTAGGCGAGATGCCGCTGCATCTCCGGCCGCGCCTTCAGCGCCGCGCCCTGCTTGGCGACGATCTTGGCAATCCGCTCGGGTGCGAACTTCAGGTCGATGAATGCCGGCGCGGTATTGGCGACCTCGTGATAGCTCACGATCTTGCCGCCGTTCAGCGTCATGATCGCAACGCCCTCGAACATCGCCCGCGCACCGCCAGCTTCCGGCAAGATCGAGCGATAGCTGAAGGTGTAGCGCGCATAGAGCGTGGTGCCGTCGGTGACGGGATCGTGCATGTCCCAGCGGAAATCGGTCGCCGTGCGATAGAACCAGTCGTCGATCATCGCGGCGATCTTCTCGCGGCCTGCGAAAGCGCCGTAGAACACGTCGTGATAGACGCCGTCCTCGGTGAACAGCTCGGCGAACGCTTTGCCGTTGCGCTGCTCGACCGCATCGCAGAAGGCGCGCAGCATGGCGGTGGTGGTCATTGATTGCCTCCTGAAGGAAGAAGGCAGTTCACCCGATCTCAGCCACCGCGGCAAGAATGCGCGCGATGTCTTGCGGGCGCGAGAGGCGGTGATCGCCGTCCTGGATCATGGTCAGCACGACGTCGTCGGCCGGCAGGCGATGCGTCAGCGCAAAAGCGTGCTGCCAGGGGACATCAGGATCCTTCGCACCTTGCAAGATGCGGACCGGGCAGCCGAGATCGATGGCGCTGCCGAGCACGAGATGATTGCGGCCTTCCTCGATCAGGTTCCGCGTGATCGGATAGGGCGAGCCGTCGGCATATTCGGATGGCCGCAGCCAGAGACCCTTGGTCTCGATCTCCTGCTTCACCGCCGGCGAAAAATTCTTCCACATCAGCTCCTCGGTGAAGTCCGGCGCTGGCGCGATCAGCACCAAGCCCGCGAGCGAGGCCGCGCCGGATCGCTTCCTGATCTCGCGCGCGAGCAGCAGCGCCATCCAGCCGCCCATGGAGGAGCCGATCAGGACCTGCGGGCCATCGCAGAACCGTTCGAACACCGCCACGCACTCCTCCAGCCAGCGTCCGATGGTTCCATCGGCGAAATCGCCGCCGGATTCGCCGTGACCGGAATAGTCGAACCGGACCATGGCGCGGCCGTGGTCTCGGGCCCAGGCGTCCAGTGCCAGGGCCTTGCCGCCCTGCATGTCCGATTTGAATCCGCCGAGCCAGACCAGCCCGGGCCCCTGCCCGCGCCGGCTGCGCACCGCGATCCTGCGTGCTGACGGGCCCTCACCCACGTCGATGGTATCGAGTACGGCATCGGGAATTGCATGGCTCATGGAACGTTTAACCTGGCTGCGCGGTTTGAGCTGTCGGGTCGTCTTCCGCAGCGCCGGAGACCGGCATTGTCCCTTTGGGACGCTTGCGGAACGGAAGCAAGGTGTCTATGTCGGTCAGCGTGCCCAGGCGTGGCCGAAATACCTCGCATTTGAGGGTTTTTCGTTTCGCGCAGGAGCGAATTGCTTGCCGGCAAACGCATCTTCCTGCAAAATAGCAGCCTCTTTCACAACTTTGGAGAACCACCCATTCGCCGTCCCAATAAAGCCCCGCCCGTCGCCAGCAAAGATGGGCCGCGCATCAATGATGATATTCGCAATGCGCAGATCCAGCTGATCGATCAGGCCGGTGACAACAAAGGCACGGTCGAGACCGTCATGGCCATCCGGATGGCCCAGGAAGCCGGCATGGATCTGGTCGAGATCTCGCCGAACGTCAGCCCTCCCGTCTGCAAGATCATGGACTACGGGAAGTATAAGTATTCGGCCCAGAAAAAAGCCGCCGAAGCCCGCAAGCGGCAGAAGATCGTCGAGATCAAGGAGATCAAGCTCCGCCCGATGATCGACGACCACGATTACGATGTGAAGATGCGCGCGATGCAGCGGTTCTTCGAAGAGGGCGACAAGGTCAAGATCACGCTGCGCTATCGCGGCCGCGAAATGGCGCACCAGGAGATCGGCACCAAGTTGCTCGACAAGATCAAGACCGACGTCGCCGAGCTCGCCAAGGTCGAGCAGGACGCCAGGTTCGAGGGACGCCAGGTCGTCATGGTTCTGGCGCCGCGCTGACGCCGGTTGTTTGGAACTCAAGAGTTCGACGGCCCGTCCGGATCTCCGGCGGGCCGTTTTGTTTTCACCTCCCTGCAGGCAGGGAGGTGCGCAGCAGCTTTCCCGGCGACGGCTACGTCCGTGTCGCCTGCCAGGTGCCGCTGCACTGGTCACCGGAAATGACACCTCTCCACGAGCCGGCTCCGTTCACGCCGGCGAGCCGGCCGCCGCCGCTGGCATGGGACGCGCCGACCGAGACCTGCACCGCGACGGCACCGCCGCGATTGACCTTGCCGGAGACCCGGCCGCCGCCGGCGGATGACACCCGGCTGCCGGTCACCGTGAAGGGGACGCTGTAGCCGGAGCTGCAATTGCCCCGCGTGGTGGCGAAGGTGACATTCCAGACGCCGTCATAGCCGCCGACGCGGGCATCGGCCGTCGACGGCAGCGCGGTCGTGGCGAGCACGGCCAGAAGCGCCAGAGGACGGGCGAAAGCAGTCAAAGAGGGAAGCGATCGGGAAAAATGGGCCATTTTGGTCCTGCTCCAGGCGACAGGCTTGGACATGAGGGTCGCAATTCCGAATAGTCGCCGGGCTGGTTCTGCCGGTTCATCGTTGCCAATCGGCCTGTCCTCTGTCATAAGCCCAGCCTTCATCGCCCGGCTGATTAAGGGCTGCCGTGGCGGTGTTTCGTGCGGGTTTCGCGCTTGTTCGTAAAACCTGAGCACAATCAACGCTCTAACGAGCATTTTGACGGCCAGCCGCCTTCGCGGGCGGAACTCTGTGGCCATTAGGAGAGCCAAATGCCCAAGCTGAAGACCAAATCGGGCGCTAAAAAGCGCTTCAAGGTGACTGCCACCGGCAAAGTGATGTTCGCCCATCGCGGCAAGCGTCACGGCATGATCAAGCGGACGAAGAAGCAGATCCGTCAGCTGCGCGGCACCGCGGTGCTGTTCAAGACCGACGGCGACAACGTCAAGAAGTACTTCTTGCCGAACGCCTGATCGCGTCCACGATCATTGCCAACCGTGCCGCGTCTTGCGCGGCAATCCGATAACCAAAGTCATCTCTGAAGGATTTTGTCATGTCTCGCGTCAAACGCGGTGTGACCGCCCACGCCAAGCACAAGAAAGTCTACAAGGCCGCCAAGGGTTTCTACGGCCGCCGCAAGAACACCATCCGCGCCGCCAAGCCGGCCGTGGAAAAGGCCCAGCAGTACGCGTTCCGTGATCGCAAGCGCAAGAAGCGGACCTTCCGCTCGCTCTGGATCCAGCGCATCAACGCTGCCGTCCGTCCGTTCGGCCTGACCTACAGCCGATTTATCGACGGCATGGCCAAGTCTGGGATCACCGTGGACCGCAAGGTGCTGTCGGATCTCGCGATCAGCGAGCCCGCGGCGTTCCAGGCGATCGCCGAGAAGGCCAAGGCTGCGCTCGCCGCCTGAGCCCTGCGGCGCTAGCGGCCGGCTTTGCCGGCCTTCAGCGCATGTTGCGAGTAGCGCTGGGCGACCTCCGCCCGGCAGAAGGCCGTGGCCGAGATATACATGGTGCCGGACTTGCTCCGGTACTTCTGGTCGCAGACCCGCAACTCGCGTTGGTAGCTGAGCTTCTGTGGCGGCTGCAGCTGACCGATGAAATCGGCCTCGCACTTCTTCTCGACCACCTCACCGAACTGTACGTCGCCGCTGGCGCCGTATGCGCAGGCTTCGAACTGCTTCATGGCACGCTCGCAGCCCGGCGCCGCGTTCAGGGCCACGATGATGTCATCCATCGACGTGGATTTGGCCTGGCATTCTTCGGCGGCGAGAGCCGCGCCTCCCAGAAAGCCTTCCAAGAGAACCAGGGCCAGGCCGGCCACGCAGGGTCGCAAACGCATCGTCCCTCCTTCGCGTTCAGGTTGGTGCCAGCCATGCCTTTACGGTTCAAATGCCCGCATTTACGACGTCCAATCGGCTTGACGTTCCGCCCCGGCTGCGGCCACAACCCGGCAGCCTTTTGCAAGTTTGAGGGATCCGACCGTGTCCGACCTCGCCAGTCTCGTTCAATCCATCCTCGCGCAGATCAGTGCTGCCGGCGACGAAGCGGCCCTCGAAGCCGTCCGCGTTGCCTCGCTCGGCAAGAAGGGCTCGATCTCAGCCTTGCTGGCAACGCTCGGCAAGATGTCGCCGGACGAGCGCAAGACGCAAGGCGCAGCGATCAACCAGGCGAAGGACGAGGTCACCCAGGCGCTCGCCGCCCGTCGCGACGTGCTGAAATCGGCGGCGCTCGATGCGCGGCTCGCGTCCGAGACCGTCGACGTCACGCTGCCGCTGCGCGATGCGCCGACGGAAACCGGCCGCATTCATCCGCTGAGCCAGGTCTGGGACGAGCTGACCACCATCTTCGCCGACATGGGATTCTCGGTCGCCGAAGGTCCCGACATCGAGACCGACGATTACAACTTCACCAAGCTGAATTTTCCGGAAGGCCATCCGGCGCGCGAGATGCACGACACGTTCTTCTTCCATCCGAAGGAGGATGGCTCGCGCATGCTGCTTCGAACCCACACCTCTCCGGTGCAGGTGC
The DNA here is from genome assembly GCF_000379585.1 of Bradyrhizobium sp. WSM2793. NCBI lineage: Bacteria > Pseudomonadati > Pseudomonadota > Alphaproteobacteria > Hyphomicrobiales > Nitrobacteraceae > Bradyrhizobium > Bradyrhizobium sp. WSM2793. The sequence goes on from NZ_KB902851.1 coordinate 94,649, forward strand.
GCACGATGCTGAGCCAGAAGCCGCCGATCCGCGTGATCTGCCCGGGCCGCACCTACCGCATCGATTCCGACGCGACCCACACGCCGCAATTCCACCAGGTCGAAGGCCTCGTCATCGACAAGCATTCGCATCTCGGCCACCTCAAATGGATCCTGCACGAGTTCTGCAAGGCGTTCTTCGAGGTCGACCACATCAACATGCGCTTCCGCCCGTCGTTCTTCCCGTTCACCGAGCCGTCGCTGGAAGTCGACATCCAGTGCCGCCGCGACAAGGGCGAGATCCGCTTCGGCGAGGGCGAGGACTGGCTCGAGATTCTCGGCTGCGGCATGGTGCATCCGAACGTGCTGCGCGCCTGCGGCATCGACCCCGACGAGTACCAGGGCTTCGCCTGGGGCATGGGCATCGACCGCATCGCCATGCTGAAATACGGCATCGCCGACCTCCGTCAGCTGTTCGACAGCGACGTCCGCTGGCTGAGCCACTACGGCTTCAAGCCGCTGGAGGTGCCGACGCTGGCTGGGGGGCTGAGCTCGTGATGCTCGCCCTCGCGCCAGAGCTTGCGAAGACTCTCTCCGTTCCCTCTGCGGAGACAGCCCTCTCCCTGCCCCTCCCCCGCAAGCGGGGGAGGGAATGGATAGAGCGAGTGTGTGGCGTTCGTCGTATGGGATTGTATTCTCCTGCCGCTCGACAGGTCGAGCTCCCTCCCCCGCTTGCGGGGGAGGGTTGGGGAGAGGGTTTCTCCGCAATGGGGCTGCCGATGGTTGATCCCAAGCATCCGGACTGGAAGATCTCGGCCAAGCTGCGAACCAATGCTCGTGCGCTCAGGCGCGACTCAACCGATGCAGAGCGAATCCTCTGGTCGGAGCTACGTGGCAACCGGCTGAATGGCGTGAGCTTTCGCCGCCAAGTGCCGATCGAGAATTACATCGCCGATTTCATCTGCCACGCAGCCAAGCTCGTCATCGAGCTCGACGGCGGCCAACACTTCTCGAATGATGGCGAGCGCGCCGACGCGCGTCGCTCTAGCGCAATCGAAGCGATGGGCTTCAAGGTGCTCCGCTTCAGCAACCTCGATGTCATGACCAATCGTGGCGGCGTTCTTGAAATAATCGCGACCACCGTCGCGGAGAGAGCCCCCACCCCAACCCTCCCCCGCAAGCGGGAGAGGGAGCAGACCGTCTCCGTGGAGAAGAAACAGCCATGAAATTCACCCTCTCCTGGCTGAAGGATCATCTCGAGACCGACGAGCCCTTGGACAAGCTCGCCGAGAAGCTCACCATGATCGGGCTCGAGGTCGAGAACATCGAGGACAAGGCGAAGGCGCTGAAGCCTTTCACGATTGCGAAGGTGATCTCGGCCGAGCAGCATCCGAATGCGGATCGCCTGCGCGTCTGCATGGTCGATACCGGTGACGGCGGCGCGCCGGTGCAGGTCGTCTGCGGCGCGCCGAATGCGCGTGCGGGTCTCGTCAGCGTGTTCTCGCCGCCCGGCACCTACATTCCCGGCAAGGACATCACGCTGGGCGTCGGCACCATCCGCGGCGTCGAGAGCCGCGGCATGCTGTGCTCGGCGGCCGAGCTGCAGATCTCCAACGACCATGACGGCATCATGGAATTGCCGGCGGATGCGCCTGTTGGCGCCGGCTATGCCGAATGGGCCGCGCTTGGCGATCCCGTGGTCGAGATCAATCTGACGCCGAACCGGCAGGACTGCACCGGCGTGCACGGCATCGCGCGCGATCTCGCCGCCGCCGACATGGGCAAGTTCAAGGACCCGACCATCAAGCCGATCAAGGGCGAATTCCCTTGTCCCGTGAAGGTCACGGTCGAGGATTCCACGCTGTGTCCGGGCTTCGCGCTGCGCCTCGTTCGCGGCGTCAAGAACGGTCCGTCGCCGGAATGGCTGCAGAAGCGGCTGACCGCGATCGGGCTGCGCCCGATCAACGCGCTGGTCGACATCACCAACTTCATGACCTACGACCGCGCGCGGCCGCTACACGTGTTCGACGCCAGGAAGGTGAAGGGCAATCTGGTCGTGCGCCGCGCGCGTGAGGGCGAAACCCTGCTCGCGCTCGACGGCCGCACCTACAATCTCGATCCCGCCATTTGCGTGATCGCGGATGAGCACGGCGTCGAATCGCTCGCCGGCATTATGGGCGGCGAAGCCTCCGGCTGCGACGATGACACCACCGACGTGCTGATCGAATCGGCGCTGTGGAACGAGATCAACATCGCCCAGACCGGCCGCAAGCTCGGCATCAATTCAGACGCGCGCTACCGCTTCGAGCGTGGCGTCGATCCGGCCTTCATGGTGCCGGGGCTGGAGCTGGCGACCAAGCTGGTGATGGAGATGTGCGGCGGCACGCCGTCCGAGACCGTCGTGGTCGGCAAGGCCTTTGGCGACGACCGGGTGATCGATTTCCCCGTGACCGAGGTCAAGCGTCTCTCCGGCATCGAGGTGCCGCAGGTCGAGATGAAGCGCATCCTGACCCATCTCGGCTTCATGATGGCGGGCCCCGGCCCGGTGGTGAAGGTCGCGGTGCCCTCGTGGCGCTCGGATGTCCACGGCAAGGCCGACATCGTCGAGGAGATCGTCCGCATCTTCGGCGTCGACAAGGTGCCGATGACGCCGTTCGAGCGCGGCGAGGACGCGCGCAAACCGGTGCTGACGCCACTGCAGCTGCGCACCCGCCGCGCCAGGCGCGCGCTCGCGAGCCGCGGCATCATCGAAGCGGTGACCTGGTCCTTCATCACGAAGTCCGCGGCAAAATTGTTCGGCGGCGGCCAGCGCGAGCTCGAAGTCGCCAACCCGATCGCGTCTGATCTCTCCGACATGCGCCCGACGCTGCTCGCGGGCCTGATCGCGGCCGCACAGGCCAACGCCAATCGCGGCGTCAGCGATGTCGCGCTGTTTGAAGTCGGCCAAATTTTCAAGGGCGATCGCCCGCAGGATCAGTTCATCGCCGCGAGCGGCGTGCGCCGCGGCTTTGCCTCCTCGGAAGGTCTGGGACGACACTGGTCGGGCTCGGCGCAGGCTGATGTGTTCGACGCCAAGGCCGATGCGCTGGCCGTGCTGGCGGCCGCCGGTGCGCCGATGCAGGCGCTGCAGATCGTCGCCGGCGGTCCGGCATGGTTGCATCCGGGCCGTTCCGGCACGATCCAGATCGGACCGCAGAACGTGCTCTGCCATTTCGGCGAGGTACATCCCAGAGCGCTCGAGGCGCTCGGCGCCGACGGCCCGCTGATGGTGTTCGAGGTGATCCTCGACCGTATTCCGGAAGCGAAGAAGAAGCCGACCCGCGCCAAGCCACTGATCGAGCTCTCGGCGTTCCAGCCAGTCTCGCGTGACTTCGCCTTCATTGTCGATCGCACCGTGAAGGCGGGCGACATCGTGCGCGCCGCGCAGGGTGTCGACAAGAAGCTGATCACCGGCGTGAACGTGTTCGACGTCTACGAGGGCAAGGGCATCGACGACGACAAGAAGTCGATCGCAATCGCGGTGACGATCCAGCCGCGCGAGAAGACGCTGACCGATCAGGAGATCGAGGCTGTCGCGGCGAAGGTCGTGGCCGAGGTCACGAAGAAGACCGGCGGCACGCTGAGAGCATGATGCCGAAAAGTGCGAAGCGGTTTTCGGACAACATCATGCTCCGGAAATAAAGCATGACCCTTGCGGACTTCCTTCCGAAGGACGTCAGCCTCACCATTGCGATGGCGCTCTGCGCCGTCGCCTTCGTTTCCGGCACTGCACGCGGCTTCTCGGGCTTCGGCTCGGCGCTGATCTTCATGCCGCTGGCGAGCAGCATTGCTGCGCCGCGGCTCGTCGCCGCCTTGCTTCTGGTGATCGATTTCGTCGCGGCGGCGCCGCTGCTGCCGGACGCGTGGCGGAAGGCGGACCGCAAGGCGACCGCGGTGATTGTGCTGGGCGCGCTGGTCGGCGTGCCCGTCGGCACATACTTTCTCAGCGTACTCGAACCCGTCACCACGCGCTGGATCATCTCCTGCTTCGTCGCGGCGCTGTTGCTCCTGCTGCTGTCAGGTTGGCGCTATCGTGGCAAGGACCACACCTGGCTTTCGGTCGGCATCGGCGGCCTCTCCGGCTTCTGCAGCGGTCTCGCGCAGACCGGCGGCCCGCCGATCGTCGGCTACTGGCTCGGCCGCCCGATCGCGCCGATCGTCGCGCGCGCCAACATCGTGCTGTTCTTCGGCGCGTCTGACTTCTTCTCGATGATCAGCTACGCGGCCACGGGGCTGATCAGCCGCGAATCGCTCGCGCTCTCGCTGATCGTCGGCCCGGTCTATGCGATCGGCGTCGCATTCGGCGCCTCGCTGTTCGGCCGCGCCAGCGAGCGGGTGTTTCGCGCGATTTGCTATGGTCTGATCGCGATGGCGGTAATTGCCGGGCTGCCGGTGCTGGACCGGGTGTTGCGCTGATTATCTCCGCTGTCGTCCCTGCGAACGCAGGGACCCATACCGCGTGATCTATCGATAAGACACAAGTGACAGTCCCGACGACGATCTCTCAACTGCGAGGCATCGTCAAACGTCTCCCTGTGGTTATGGGTCCCTGCGTTCGCAGGGACGACGGCGGAGTGTTTGGCGGCTTGACTGCTTACTGCCGCGGCACGCGGCGCTTCTTCGTCGACTGCGTCGGCACATCCGCCGAATCGTCCTTGAGCGCACCGATCTTGCGCAAGGCTGCGTCCGCGGCGCGTTCGCCGCTTTCCCAGGCGCCGTCGACGGTGCCCCACAGCGTCTCGTGCGTAGCTTCGCCGGCGAGGAACACATTGCCAATCGGCTCGCTCAGGGTTTTGCGCGACAGCTGACCGCCAGGGGAAGCCGCGGACATCGCACCCAGAACGTAGGGCGAGGCGTTCCAGCGCGTCGCGCTGGTCTTCCCGACGGTAGCCGCAGCTTCGCTACCGAACAATTTCGTGATCCATTCCCTGGCGAAGGCGACCATCGCCTTCTCACCCTGCTCGGAGAGATCGCGGCCGAATGCGCCGCCGACGTCGATCGAGCACAGCGAGGAGCCGCCGATATTGGCGAACATCAACGCCGTGCGTGTCGAATTGCTTTGCTCGATGAGGATATCGTCGCGCGACAGGCCGAGCGGATTGCCGGGCAATTGCAGCACGATGCGATCATAGCTGCCGAGGCCGAGCTTCGACGCCGCGTCCAGCGTGCGTTTGGGAATGTCGGGCGTGAACTTGATCGCGCCCGATGTCAGCACGTTGGTCGAGACCGTGACGATGACGGCGCGTGCGGCGATCTTGCCGGCTTGCGTTTCCACGCTGACGTCGCGGTTGCTCCAGCTGATGCGGCTCGCCGGCGTCGACAGCGCCACCGGCGCCTGCTCCCCGAGTTTGGTGATCAGCGTGCCCAGACCCTGACGGCAGGCGATCGCCGCGTTGCGATCCTGCGCGCGTCCCTTGTCGATCGCGGACAGCTCCTTCAGGTCCTTGCCGGCAAAGCCCGCGCCCAGCATGAACTCGGCCGCGCCCGCCCAGTCGCCGAGATCCTTCGGCAGCACGGAGGCGCAAGAGGTATCCAGCTTAGCCCGCGAGGCATCGTCGATGGCGCGGTTGGCGCGCACCAGCGCCGCCAGGAATTGCTCGGTCTCGCCCGCGCGCGCGTTACGGCGGCCGATGCGCATCTTCTGGCCCGATGGCGCCGGCAGCACGTCCAGCCCGACACTGCGCGCCAGCCGGATCATCGGATTGGTGTCGGGATTGTGCATCCAGCGTGCGCCGCGGTCGAACGGCACCTCGAAGGTTGTGCTGTCGGTGATACAGCGGCCCCCGACTTGCGATGCCGCTTCCATCACGAGGACCTTGCGGCCCGTCGCCATGATGCGCCGCGCCGCAGCGATTCCCGCGGCTCCCGCACCGATCACGACGATGTCGGCCTCGCGCGGCAGGGGCGCGGCGGTTGCGCGCAGGACCGGCATTGCGGCAAGGCCCGCCGACGCGACAAGGAAACCGCGGCGCGTGATTGTCATGTCATGGTTTCCGAGGACTTGCGGCGAACGGGAACAGTCAGCGAACCTTGCCGCATCTGATGTTGCACGGCAACCATCATGGTGAATCAATCGTGCTTGATGTCACGGAGTGATGAACCGAATTGCAACACGTTTCGACCATGATAGAGAAGGGAAAAAGACGGCCGCAAAAGGCCGTGGGGGGAGTTGGAAATGGGGACGGTCCTAGATTCAGTCGGCAAGCTGATTGCCGCGTACCTCTCCAAGGAGGTGCCGGGCTACGAGCCGTTCACGCCGAGCGACCCGGAGCACCTGCGCGGCGTGATCGAACCCGGCGACGTGCTGCTGGTCGAGGGCAACAACCGCATCTCCGGCATCATCAAATATCTGACGCAGTCGACCTGGTCGCATGCCGCGCTCTATGTCGGCCCGGTCGAGGGCGCCACGGAGCCCGACGGCGAACCGCATGTGCTGATCGAGGCCAATATCGGCGAAGGCGTCACCTCTGCGCCGCTGTCGAAATATTTCCCCTATCACACCCGCCTCTGCCGCCCGGTCGGGCTGTCCTACGAGGACCGCACCACCGTCTGCCGCTATGCGATCAACCGCATCGGCTTCGGCTACGACACCAAGAACATCGTCGACCTCATGCGCTTTCTGTTCCCGTTGCCGGTGCCGCAGCGCTGGCGGCGACGCATGATCGCGATCGGCTCGGGCGATCCCACCAAGATCATCTGCTCGGCGCTGATCGCACAGGCGTTCGACGCGGTGCGCTATCCGATCCTGCCGAAGATCACCAAGGCCGGCAGCCGCGCGGCCCGCCGCGAGATCCTGCACATCCGCGATTCCTCGCTCTACATGCCCCGCGACTTCGACATCTCGCCCTATTTCGAAGTCGTCAAACCCACCATCGTGCACGGGTTCGACTACACCGCCCTGCACTGGGCCGACAAGCAGAAGCCGCTCGAGGAGGTAGCGGGCACATTCAGTGTGTTTCCAGAAACGATCAGTGCGCCGCCGCTCGTTCCTGAGGCGGTTGACCAAGAAGCGCCGGCTGAAATTCCGGCTGCGCAAATGAGTGAGTGCCTTGCGGTGACGGCTGAAAGCGTTCCCGGGCATGTCCCGCTGCTGAAGAAGCTGGCGATGTACCGCCCGAGGCGCCGTGGCCGGGTGCGCGAGAGGGCGGCGTAACGGCTGTCGTCCCTGCGAACGCAGGGACCCATACCGCGTGATCTATCGGCTGCGCACGGTAGAAATCCGGAACTCCCAGTCTTCGTCAAACCCTTTCCTGGGGTTATGGGTCGTTGCGTTCGCGGGGACGACGCCTGTGAGTGTGGCGCGAGCAAACTCCGTCATTGCGAGGAGCTCTTGCGACGAAGCAATCCAGACTACTTCCTCGGGGACAGTCTGGATTGCTTCGCTCGCAATGACGGGAGTAAAGACCTACCGCTCCGCCCGCCCGATCACCGCCATCAGCTCTGCGATCTTCTCGCGTTGGTCGGCCTTGTCGCCGCTCGCGATCGCGTGCTCGACGCAATGGGCGACGTGGTCCTTCAGGACCTCTTCCTCGACCCGGCGCAGTGCGGCTCGCACCGCCGAGATCTGCGTCACGATGTCGATGCAGTAGCGGTCCTCCTCTACCATTTTCGAGAGGCCGCGAACCTGGCCCTCGATCCGGCCGAGGCGTTTTCCGACAGATGCCTTGATGTCCTTGCGCATGAGGTCTATATACCCCTACCGGGTATGGGTTGCAAGACCCGGTACAAGGCCGGAGCAAGGCAATGAACGAACACAGGCATCATCAGGGCACGGACGGACATTCCGGATGCGGTTGTTCCGCCAAGACGGAAGCGGCCAAGTCTGAAGCGACCGAGTCTGAAGCGACCAAGCCGGCGGCGTCCTCCTGCTGCGGCGGGCATGGCGATGCCGGCCACGGCCATCATCACGCGCATGACCATGGCGATGCGGCCAGCAAGGTGCGCGATCCCGTCTGCGGCATGATTGTCGATCCCACGACCTCGAAGCACCGCTTCGACCATCACGGCGAGACCTTCCATTTCTGCTCAGCCGGCTGCCGCACCAAGTTCGCCGCCGATCCCGCAAAATATCTCGCCAAGGACAAGGCGCCCGAGCCGGAGATGCCCGCGGGCACGATCTACACCTGCCCGATGCATCCGGAGATCCGCCAGGTCGGACCTGGCAGCTGCCCGATCTGCGGCATGGCGCTGGAGCCGGAAGTGGCAAGCCTGGAGACCGGCCCCAACCCCGAGCTCGCCGACATGACGCGGCGGTTCTGGATCGGCGCCGCGCTGGCGCTACCGGCCGTGGTGCTGGAGATGGGCGGCCATCTCGCGGGCCCGCATAATTGGATCGATCAGACGCTGTCGAACTGGATCCAGCTCGCTTTCGCCACCCCCGTGGTGCTGTGGGCCGGCTGGCCGTTCTTCGTTCGCGGCTGGCAGTCGCTGCTGACGCGCAACCTCAACATGTTCACGCTGATCGCGATGGGCACGGGCGTTGCCTATGTCTACAGCATCATCGGCACCGTCGTGCCGCAGATCTTCCCCGCAAATTTCCGCGGCCATGAGGGTGCGGTCGCCGTCTATTTCGAAGCGGCTGCCGTCATCACCGTGCTGGTGCTGCTCGGCCAGGTGCTGGAGCTGCGGGCCCGTGACGCAACCTCCGGCGCGATCAAGGCGCTGCTTCAGCTCGCGCCGAAGACCGCGCGCCGCGTCGATGACGACGGCAGCGAGCACGAGGTCGAAATCGACGCGCTCCATGCCGGCGAACGTCTGCGCGTCCGCCCCGGCGAAAAGGTGCCGGTCGACGGCGTGATCCTCGAGGGCCGCTCCTCGCTCGACGAATCGCTCGTCACCGGCGAATCCATGCCCGTCACCAAGGAGAGCGGCGCGAAGGTGATCGCCGGCACGCTGAACCAGTCGGGCAGCTTCATCATGCGCGCCGACAAGGTCGGACGCGAGACGCTGCTGTCGCAGATCGTGCAGATGGTCGCGGACGCGCAGCGCTCGCGCGCGCCGATCCAGCGGCTGGCCGATCAGGTCGCGGGCTGGTTCGTGCCGATGGTGATCGTCGTCGCCCTCGCCGCCTTCGGCGCCTGGGCCTGGTTTGGTCCGGAACCGCGGCTGGCCTTCGGTCTCGTCGCCGCCGTCAGCGTGCTGATCATCGCCTGCCCCTGCGCACTGGGCCTCGCAACCCCGATGTCGATCATGGTCGGCGTCGGCCGCGGTGCCCAAGGCGGCGTTCTGATCAAGAACGCCGAGGCGCTGGAGCGGATGGAGAAGATCGACACGCTGGTGGTCGACAAGACGGGCACCCTGACCGAGGGCAAGCCCAAGGTGGTCGCGATCGTGCCGGCGTCAGGCTTTGCGGAGGATGACATCCTCAAGCTTGCCGCCAGCGTCGAGCGCGCCAGCGAACATCCTTTGGCCGACGCGATCGTGCGCGCAGCCAAGGAGAAGCAGCTCGCCCTCGGCCAGGTCGAGCACTTCGACTCGCCGACCGGCAAGGGCGCCACCGGCAAAGTCGACGGCAAGACCATCGTGCTCGGCAATGCCAGGTATCTGACGTCGATCGGGATCGACACCAAAACGCTCGACGCCGAGGCCGAGCGGCTGCGCGGCGATGGCGCCACCGTGATCAACATGGCCGTCGACGGCCGGCTCGCCGGCCTGTTCGCGATCGCCGATCCGGTCAAGGCCTCGACCCCGGACGCACTGAAGGCGTTAGCTGCCGAAGGCATCAAGGTCATCATGCTGACAGGCGACAACCGCACCACGGCGGAAGCGGTGGCGCGCCGGCTCGGCATCGCCAAAGTCGAGGCCGAGGTGCTGCCGGATCAGAAGAGCGCAGTGGTCACCAAGCTGCAAAAGGCCGGCCGCAGCGTCGCCATGGCCGGTGACGGCGTCAACGACGCGCCGGCGCTGGCCGCCGCGGAAGTCGGCATCGCCATGGGCACCGGCACGGATGTGGCGATGGAGAGCGCCGGCGTGACCTTGCTCAAGGGCGACCTCGTCGGCATCGTCCGGGCGCGAAAGCTGTCGCAGGCGACGATGAGCAACATCCGGCAAAACCTGTTCTTCGCCTTCATCTACAACGCCGCCGGCATTCCGATCGCGGCCGGCATCCTCTATCCCGCCTTCGGCGTGCTGCTCTCGCCGATCATCGCCGCGGCGGCGATGGCGCTGTCCTCGGTGAGCGTGGTCGGAAATGCGCTGCGGCTGCGGGCGACGCGGCTGTGAGGACACTGCGTAGCCCGGATGGAGCGCAAGCGAAATCCGGGGGTCTTGCCCGCAAATTGGTACCGTCCCGGATTGCGCTTCGCTCCATCCGGGCTACGGTTCACGGAACACAGGCGAGGCACGCGGGGAATATCTGATGCAGCGAATTACCATCACGATCGAGGACGATCTGTTGGCGGAGATCGACGCGGCGGCGGAAGCGCGCGGCTACCAGAACCGCTCCGAGATCATCCGCGACCTCGCCCGCGCCGGCCTGCAGCAGAGCACCGAGGACACCGCGCAGACCGGCCAATGCGTGGCCGGTCTCGTCTATGTCTACGACCACGCCGCCCGCGATCTGTCAAAACGCTTGGTGCAGGAATTCCACGGCCATCACGACCTCGCGCTGGCAACGCTGCACGTCCATCTCGACGACAACAATTGCATGGAGATGACGGCGCTGCGGGGGTCGGCGGATGAGGTCAAGCATTTCGCCGACCATATCATCGCCGAACGCGGCGTCCGCTACGGCCGCGTGGTGATGATCCCGACCGGCGAAGGCAAGGCGGTGAAGGCGCGAAAGCATGGGCACCGGCACGAGTAGGCTATTCTAGGAAAGCGTAGCGGCTCTTACCCTCCCCTGGAGGGGGAGGGTCGATCGCGCGTAGCGCGAGCGGGGTGGGGTGACGGTCTCTCCGCGTCGAACAGTGCCCGTGGGGAGGGATCACCCCACCCCGTCTCACATTTCGCTGCGCTCAATGTGAGCCGACCCTCCCCCTCCAGGGGAGGGTAAGCAAGGGCTCGCGCCGCGTTTGCGGCCGTCAGCAGCGCGGCAAGCCCTCCCTTGCCGAAGCCGCATTGGGTGTCTACCTCTCGCGCAGTGTTTACCTCAGAGGGCCCCTCCGATGCTGGATGCCGCCGTGAAGGCGCTGTCGCAAATGATCTCGCCGCCGATGCGCTCGATCCTGTGGCGGTCGATCGGGCTTGCACTCGTGCTGATCACCGCGCTGGCGATCGGCTTGCAGCGGCTGCTCAGCTGGTTTGCGACCCATGGCGAGGTCTGGTTGGAGGGCCTGCTCGGGCCGGGCTGGCACACCTCTCTCGAGGTCTTGTCCTGGATCGTCTCGATCGCGGCGGGCCTCGGCGTCGTGTTCGGCGGCGTCTTCCTGATGCCCGCGATCACCTCGCTGGTGGCGAGCCTGTTCGTCGACGACGTCGCCGACATCGTCGAGCGCGAGCATTATCCCGCCGAGCAGCCGGGGCTCGCGCTGCCGTTCAGCCAGGCCATCTTCGAGGGCATCAAGACCGCGCTCCTGACCATCCTGGTCTATCTGATCGCGTTGCCGTTGGTGCTTTTCGCCGGCGCAGGCTTCCTGATCTTCTTCATCGCCGCCGCCTGGCTGCTCGGCCGCGAATATTTCGAGCTCGCCGCGATGCGCTTCCGCTCGCCGGAAGAGGCCAAGGCGATGCGGCGCGACAATGCCGCCACCATCTTCACCGCCGGCCTCTTCATCGCCGCCTTCGTCTCGATCCCGATCGTGAATCTGGCGACGCCGATCTTCGGCATGGCCTTCATGGTCCACATGCACAAGCGGCTGTCGGGCTCGAGGCCCGAGCTGATCGAGCCGGCGCGGCAGATGCGGTAACGCGTTTCACGTCACCTGCACGCCGCACTTCCGCAGCACTGTCTTGGCGAAGCCGAACGGCGCTGGCGTGAACGGCCCGGGCGGGGCGCGGGTGATGAGTGCGACAACGCCGAGCGCGGCTATCGCGAGCCAGAAGCACAGCCAGAATCCGTCGATATAGGCGAGCACATTGGCCTCGCGCTGCACGATGCCCGCCAGCGTGCCGAGCGCGCGCGGCTGCGCCAGCCCGGTACCGTGGGCAGTGAAGTGGTCGGCAAGCTGCTTCAGGACGCGGACCACATCGACGTCGCCGACGCCGAGGTTCTGGCCGAGATAGAAGGAATGGACCTGCTCGCGCACGCGCAGCCATGTCCCCATCAGCGCCACACCGATCTCGGCGCCGCCGAGCCGCATGATCTGGATATAGGCGGCAAAGGAAGTGGCGCGGCTCGGATCGGAGTTCGACAGCAGCGTGATGATCAGCGGCAGCAAGGTCAGCGACTGCCCGATCGCCTGGAGCAGCACGATGCCGACAAAGTCCTCGCGCGCCCAGTCATGGGTGAGCTGCGTGCCCCAGAGATTGGCGGCGGCGAAGCAGGCAAAACCCACGACAATCACGGTACGCGTATCGAAATGCCTGAGCAGCCAGATCGAGAGCGGCACCAGCACGAGCATCGGCAATGCGCCATAGGTGAGCAGCAGCATGCCGCTCTGCTCGGGCCTGAGCAGGGCGATGGCGGCGAGGAAATTCGGCACCAGCGAGGCGTTGGACAGGCTCGTCAAGGTGTAGAGCAGGATCAGCACCAGCCCCAATCCGATATTGCGTGAAAACAAGACGTTCACATGCGCCCAGGGCTGCCGCACCAGCGACTCGTTGAGGAGGAAGCCTGCGAACAGCACCGCGCCACTGGCGAGCAGCGCCATCACCGTCCCCGAGCCGAGCCAGTCCAATCGATTGCCCTGATCGAGCCCGGCATAAATCATCGAAACGGATGCGCCGAGCAGCAGCATGCCGCCCCAATCGGCCTCGCGCAGCAGCGCGCGGTTCACGGGCTCGTTCGGCGTGCCGAGATAGACCATCAGCCCCATCAGCGGCGCGATCACGACGCTCTGCCAGTACAGCCATTGCCAGCCGAGATGGTCGACATAGAAGCCGACCAGCGAGGTCGAGGTATCCAATGCGAAGCCGACGCGGATCGAATAGATCGAGATCGCCGGCAGCCACCAGCGGATCGGCAGATTGCGGAACACGATCATCAGCGTCGCCGGCACGAAGGTGCCGAGCAGGAGGCCATGCACGACGCTGAGCGCGAGCAGCGTTGGATAATCGTGCACGAAGGGAAGGATCAGCGAGACGACGGCATAGATCAGGCTCGGAATGCCAAGCACGCGGCGCAGCCCGAACACGGTCGCGAGCCATGCCACTGCGGGCGCGATGAAGATTTGCGAGCCGATGCCGGCGGTGGAGAGCCAGGCGCCTTCGTCGAAGCTGAGCGAGAACGCGCCGCGCAAATCGGGCAGGCCGACCGTGGTCAGGCGGCTGTCGAAATTGGCGAGGAAGGAGCCGAGCAGCACCGCGGCCACGGCGAACAGCGGCTGCGGCGCAACGCCGCCGCGCGAGAGCGGTCCGCGGTCTGTGTCGTCATTTTCCGCCATTGCCGGCCTTGGTGTCGATGCTGGTGACGACCGACATGCCCGGCACCAGCCGCGCCAGCAGCGGCTGGCCGTCGTCGAGCTGAATCCGCACGGGAATGCGCTGCACGACCTTGGTGAAATTGCCGGTGGCGTTATCAGGCGGCAGCAGCGCGACCTGTGATCCCGTCGCCGGCGCGATGCGCTCGACCTTGCCGCGCAGCGTCTCGCGCGGAAAGCTGTCGACGGTGATCTCGACCGGCTGGCCCGGCTGCACATGAGTGAGCTGGGTCTCCTTGTAATTCGCGATCACATAGACCTGCGGCAGCGGCACCACGTTGATGAGGTTGGTGCCGATATTGACGTAGTCGCCAGGTTGCACCTGGCGCTCGCCGACGACGCCGTCGAACGGCGCCGATATTCTGGTGTAGCCGAGCTTGAGCTTCGCACCCGCCAGCGTTGCCTTGGCCGCTGCGACATCGGCGGCGCGCTGCTTCCGGGTGCCTTGCAGGACTTCGAGCTGGTGCTGCTGGGCGGCGATCACGGCGCGGCTCGCACGCACATCGGCCTGCGCCTTGGCGTAAGCAGCCACCGCCTGCTCGAGCCGCTGCCGCGTGCCGGATTCGGTCTGCGACAGCGATTGCTGACGCTCCTGCTCCTGCCGTGCCTCGACTTCCATGGCTTCCGCGGAAAGCCGCGCCGCCTGCGCCTGCGCGATCGTCGCATATTGCAGCTCGACCTGGTTGGCCAGATTGTCGAGCGCTGCCTGAGCGGCGGCGACCGAAGCTTCCGACTGCGCGACCTGGGCCTCGTAATCGGCGGGATCGATCTGGATCAGGAGATCACCGGCCTTGACCCGCTGGAAGTCGGTGACGGCGACGGTCAGCACTTCACCCGAGACGCGGCTCGAAAGCCGTGTCAGCTCGGCGCGCACATAGGCATCATTCGTGGTCTGGATCACGGCATTGCCGACCCATTCGTCGAAGCGCAGCGTCGCCAGCGCGACGAAGCCGAGCGCGACGATCACAGCGAATAGCGGGATCGCGAACCGGCTCCACAGCGAAGTCGCCGGCCGCTGCGTCGGCTTCGGTGGTAGGACAGGCGTTGCAGCGGCAGCCGGGGGCGGGACTTGTTCCTGTTGACTCACGATTTTACCCCAAGACGCTCTGCTCTCACCGCCATCACACCGTCTTCTCCGGCCACCGGCACAGATCGTTGATCAGACAGACCTCGCAGCGCGGCTTGCGTGCGAGGCAAGTATAGCGGCCATGCAGGATCAGCCAATGATGGGCATGCAGCATGAACTCGGCCGGGATCACCTTTTCGAGACCAAGCTCGACCTCGAGCGGCGTCTTGCCGGGCGCAAGTCCTGTGCGATTGCCGACGCGGAAGACATGCGTGTCGACCGCCATGGTGTGCTCGCCGAAGGCCATGTTGAGCACGACGTTGGCGGTCTTGCGTCCCGCACCGGGCAACGACTCGATCCCGGCGCGCGTGCGCGGCACCTCGCCGCCGAACTCGCTGAGCACCTTGGCCGACAGCGCGATCACATTCCTGGCCTTGGTGCGGTAGAGGCCGATCGTCTTGATGTACTCGCGTAAAGACTCCTCGCCGAGATCGAGCATCTTCTGCGGAGTGTCGGCGACCTCGAACAAGGCGCGCGTCGCCTTGTTGACGCCGGCGTCGGTTGCCTGGGCCGACAGCACCACGGCGACCAGCAGCGTGAACGGATTGACGTGCTCGAGCTCGCCCTTCGGCTCCGGATTGGCCTTGCGGAAACGGCTGAAGACCTCATGGACCTCGGCGGGCGTCCAGCGCTTGATCGCCTTGAGCGTCTTTTTGGCGGGCGCGTTCGGCTTTGCGACGACCGCCTTTGCCTTCTTCGGCACCGGCGCTTTGCGCGGAGCCGGCTTGCGGGTGATTTTCGCCATGATCGGGATATACTGAGGGACGATGAGCACAGGCAACGAAATTGACGGCAGCGGTCCTGATCCGCGCGACGCGCAGATCTTCTCCGCGCGGCTGACGCCGCACCGCTCGCTGAACCGCACCGGCTTCCTCGCCGTGATGCTGTTCCTGAGCGTGGTCAGCTTCGTCACGGGCCTCGCCTTCCTGATGATGGGTGCCTGGCCGGTGTTCGGTTTCTTCGGCCTCGACGTTCTCGTGATCTGGTGGGCCTTCAAGGCCAATTTCCGCGCGGCGCGGGCCAGCGAGGAGATCGTGGTCACGCCGTCGGAGCTGCGCGTGCGCCGCGTCAGCCATCGCGGCCAGGTCTCGGAATGGACATTCAATCCGCTCTGGGTCCGGATCGACCAGGAGGTCGACGAGGAATACGGCATCGAGCACCTCTATCTGATCTCGCGCGGCCGCCGGATTCTCATTGCCGGCTTTCTCGGGCCAGAGGAAAAAGCGAGTTTTTACAATGCCTTGGTCGGCGCCCTGAATGCCGCCCGGCGCGGCCCGACCTACAATCCGGTGACCTGAGCGCAGTCAGAAATCGGGTGGTTTCCCACCCGTCCCTCTCCTACATTTCCAGTCATGATGACACTCGCCATACATGACCAGCGCCTGGCCAGGCCGGGCACCCAGAACGCCGCGCTGCGCGACTATGATTCGGTACGCCGGGCGATCGCCTTCATCTCGGAGAACTGGCGCGCGCAGCCGACCATCGAGGCGATGGCGGATGCGGCCGGGGTCACGCCGGATGAGCTGCACCATCTGTTCCGCCGCTGGGCCTCGATCACACCGAAGGCTTTCATGCAAGCGCTGACGCTCGATCACGCCAAAGGCCTCTTGCGTGATTCCGCGAGCATTCTCGACGCCGCGCTCGATTCCGGGCTGTCAGGCCCGGGACGGCTGCACGATCTCTTCGTGACCCACGAAGCGATGTCGCCAGGCGAATGGAAGAACGGCGGCGCTGGCCTGACCCTGCGTTACGGCTTTCACCCCTCGCCGTTCGGCACCGCGATCGTGATCGCGACCGACCGCGGCCTGTCGGGGCTTGCCTTCGCCGATCACGGCGAGGAGAAGGTTGCGCTCGCTGACATGACCCGGCGCTGGCCGAACGCCACCTATGTCGAGGATCACGAAGGCACCGCGCCGCTGGCTGCGCGCATCTTCGATACGAAGCTGTGGCGGCCGGACCAGCCGCTGCGCGTGGTGATGATCGGCACCGATTTCGAGGTGCGGGTGTGGGAGACGCTGCTGAAGATCCCGATGGGACGCGCGGTGTCCTATTCCGACATCGCCTGCAACATCAACAGCCCGAAGGCCTCGCGTGCCGTCGGCGCGGCGGTTGGCAAGAACCCGGTCTCGTTCGTCGTGCCCTGCCACCGCGCGCTCGGCAAGAGCGGCACGCTCACCGGCTATCACTGGGGCATCACCCGCAAACAGGCGATGCTGGGCTGGGAGGCCGGACAGCTGGGGATGCAGTAGGCACCGCAAGCACACTGCCGTAGGGTGGGCAAAGCGAAGCGTGCCCACCTTACGTCAGCTATCATGGAAAGATCGTGGGCACGGCGCTGTGCGCCTTTGCCCACCCTACCGGACCGTCCTTAACCCGCCAGATCGAGCTTCGAGGCCACGGTCGAATCCGCGTTGAGGCGGTAGATGATCGGCACACCCGTCGCCAGCTCGCGCTTCAAGATGCCTTCGGGCGAGAGCTTTTCCAGCACCATGATCAGCGCGCGCAGCGAATTGCCGTGGGCGGCGACGAGGGTACGCTTGCCGTTGAGCACGCCGGGCAGGATCTCCTGCACGTAATACGGCAGCGCGCGCGCGAGCGTATCCTTCAGGCTTTCGCCGCCGGGCGGCGGCACGTCGTAGGAGCGGCGCCAGATCAGCACCTGGTCCTCACCCCATTTCTTGCGCGCGTCGTCCTTGTTGAGGCCGGAGAGATCGCCGTAGTCGCGCTCGTTCAACGCGAGGTTCTTCGCCGTCGGCAGGCCCTCCTGGCCGAGCTCGCCGAGAATGAGGTCGAGCGTGTGCTGCGCGCGCGTGAGCACCGAAGTGTAGGCGACGTCGAACACGAGGCCCTGCGCCTTCAGCTTGCGGCCGGCGTCCGTGGCTTCCTTGACGCCGAGCTCGGTGAGGTCAGGGTCCTTCCAGCCCGTGAACAGGTTCTTCAGATTCCATTCGCTCTGGCCGTGGCGCACGAGCACGAGAAGACGTTCGCTCATTGACTGCTTTCCGTTAGGTTCGATTAGATGTCGGACAGGCCGAGCACATCGGCCATGGAGTAGTGCCCGGGCTTCTTGCCGTGTGCCCAGAGCGCCGCCTTCAGCGCGCCATGGGCGAACAGCATGCGGTCCTCGGCCTGATGCGACAGCGTCAGGCGCTCGAACGGGCCGAGGAAGGTGACGCTGTGATCGCCGGCGACGGTGCCGCCGCGCAACGAGGCGAAGCCGATATTGCCCGGCCTGCGCGCGCCGGTGATGCCGTCACGGCCGCGCTCGGAATGGTCATCGAGGGTGACGCCGCGGCCGCTGGCTGCGGCCTGCCCAAGCATCAGCGCGGTGCCGGACGGCGCATCGACCTTCATGCGATGATGGGTCTCGACGATCTCGATATCAAAACTCTGGTCGAGCGCCTTGGCGACGCGCTTGACCACGGCGGCCAGTAGATTGACGCCGAGGCTCATATTGCCTGATTGCACCACGACGGCGCGGTTGGTGACGCTCTTGATCACGGCGTTGTCGGAGCCGGACAATCCGGTCGTGCCGACGACATGCACGATCCCGCGCTGTGCGGCGATCGCGACATTTGCAATGGTCGCCGCCGGAACGGTGAAGTCGAGGATGCCGTCGGCCTCCTTCGACATCGCCCAGAGGTCAGCGGAGAGCTTGATGTCGTTGGCCGGCAGTCCTGCGAGCACACCGGCATCCTTGCCGAGCAGCTCCGAGCCGGGGGCCTCGAGCGCGCCGGCCAGCACCGCGCCTTTGCTCTCGGCAATCGCCCGCACCAGCGCGCGGCCCATCCGGCCACCGGCTCCAGCAACAATCAGGCGCATGTCGGACATGGTGTGATCCTCTCACGGCCGTTGTAGCGGGGGGACGCAGTTCCGGCAACCGAGGGGGATTTACCTAGATCGCAGCGACGCGCCGCCTCTTACCCTCCCCTGGAGGGGTCCGAGACGAGCGTAGCTCGCTCGTGGGCGCTGGGCATGCAGCGAAGCGGAATGCACAGCGGGGTGGGGTGACGGTCTCCCCCCGGCGCACAGTGCCCGAGTGGAGAGATCACCCCACCCCGCTCGCGCTGCGCGCGATCGACCCTCCCCCTCCAGGGGAGGGTAAGAGAGCGCCGCAGTCGAATCTACGAGTCAGACGGCTGCGGGCCGTCATAGCCCTCGATGATGATGAGATCGGCGACCGAGTGGGGCTGGCGCACCTTGATGTTGGCCTGGTATTCCGGCGAATTGTAGCAGGCGATCGCGGTCTCGTAGTCCGGGAATTCGATCACGACGTTGCGGGTGCGGCTGGCGCCTTCGACGGTGGTGAACTTGCCGGCGCGGACAACGAAGTGGCCACCCCACTTCTTGAAGATCGGACCATTGGCGACGGCATAGGGCTTGTAGCCCTCGTCACTGCTCACATCGACGCGCCCGATCCAGTAGCCTTTTGCCATTGTTCTTCTCCCTTGTTTGTTGATTAGCCGAGCGCTTGCGCGATCTCGGCCTGGATGGCTTCCGCAATCGCCTTCGGATCGGCGGCTTCGACGACCGGGCGTCCGACGACAAGATAATCGGCGCCGGCCGCGATCGCGCGGCCCGGCGTCATGATGCGCTTCTGGTCGCCGGTCGCCGAACCGACCGGCCGGATGCCGGGGGTGACGAGATGCATCTGGTGCCCGACGATCTTGCGCAAGGCCCCAACCTCCTCAGGCGAGGACACCAGTCCGTCGATGCCAAGCACCTGGGCCTGCTGCGCGCGGGCCTCGACCAGCTCGGAGACGCCGAGCCGATAGCCGGCCGCGTGCAGATCGTCCTCGTTGTAGGAGGTCAGCACCGTGACGGCGAGGATCTTCAGGCTGGAATTGCCGCGGCCTTCGACGGCGCCCTTCATGGTCTGCGGATAGGCGTGCACGGTGAGGAATGTGGCGCCAAGCCTGGTGATGCTTTCGACGCCTTGCATCACGGTGTTGCCGATGTCGTGCAGCTTGAGATCGAGAAAGACCTTCTTGCCCTTGTCGGCGAGCCTGCCGACCAGCGGCAATCCGCCGGCATAAGCGAGTCGGTAGCCGATCTTGTAGAAGCTGACGCTGTCGCCGAGGCGGTTGATCGTCGCCTCCGCAGCATCGACGCTGGGCAGATCGAGCGCGACGATCAGGCGGTCCTTGGGAGCGATCTCGGCTGGCGTCATGTCACCTCACATCATGCGTTGGGAAATGTCGATCAACTGCGCGACCAGCTCCTTCAACGCGGCGATATCACCCTCGTTCTTGAGCCTGTCCATATCGTCATAGGCCTGGTCGGCAAAGGCGAGCGTGAGCTGGCTGGCAATCACATTGGCGTGGCAGGAGGTCAGGATCAGCCGCAACGCCTGCAGCGCGCGAGCCGCACCGAGCCGGCTCTGCGAGGCGCCGGCGAGCGCGAAGGCGCGGTTGCGAAACACATCGCCGCGCGCCTCATGCAGATCATGCACGCGGCTGACCCAGTCGATCGCGTTCTTGAGAAGCGGCGGCACCGAAGCATTGTATTCGGGCGAGACGATCAGCACGCCATGATGCGCGCCGATCATGCGCTTGAGGTTGATCGCGTGCTTGGGCAGGCCGGACTTGGCCTGGAGATCGCCGTCATAGATCGGCAGCGGAAAATCGGCGAGCGAGATGCGGGTGACGTCGACGCCGGCCCGGGCGAATTCATAGGCTATGACGGCCGCCAGCTTCGCATTGTGCGAGCCGGTGCGCAGCGAGCCGGGAATGATCAGGATCTTGGGAGCTGACATTCAATCCAATGCGTTCGGCGAAACGAGCCCGCCGCGCAAAGAACCAAGCCGGCGGAATTAGTCCTTGCGATACACCCAGACGCGGGCGGGCGGAAGGTTCATCCAGATCCGTTCCGACGCCTCTGTGGACACGCCGGGCAGCGATTTCGGGATCGGCGGCACCACCGCATAGGTGAACTGGACGAAGGGCGCGCCGGGCGCGAGCGCCGTGAAGGCGTCGCGGATCAGCCGCAGCCGCGTCAGCATCGGTTTCGTCACCAGCGGCAGGCCGGAGACGACCGCGGAGGCCGGCGCGCTCAGGACGTTCCAGAGCGTGTCACGCAGGCGATAGGCGTCGCCCTGCACAACCTTGGCCTGCGGATAGCGGTCGCGCAGCAGCGCGCAGAAGCCGGGATTGTATTCGACGAGGACGAGACGTTTCTGGTCGACGCCGCGTTCGATCAGGGCTGAGGTGATGGCGCCGGTGCCCGGCCCGAGCTCGACCACGGGCGCGTCTGAATCGACATCGACATAATGGGCCATGGTCCGGGCCAGCAGCTTGCCCGACGGCATCACGGCGCCCATGTGCAGGGGCTTTTCGATCCATGATCTGAGAAAGCGCACCTCGTCATCGAGACGAGGCTTCTTCAACGCACGCGCGGACGATGGCAATGGCATGTCAGGACCGGACGGGACCGCGGGACCGCGTGTCAGAAAATGGTCATAAAGACGTATAGGCCGAAAGCGGTATGGTCAAGCCGGGTCAACTCGCCCGATTACCGAAGAAATCCTTGACCTTGGCGAAGAAGCCCTCGGATTCCGGTTGGGTGTTGCCGCTTGACAGCTTTTCGAACTCGGCCAGCAATTCCTGCTGTTTCTTGGTGAGGTTCTGCGGGGTCTCGACCACGACCTGAACATACATGTCGCCCATCTGGCGCGACCGCAGCACCGGCATGCCTTTTGATGCAATGCGGAACCGGCGGTTCGACTGGGTCCCGGCCGGCACCTTCACCTTGGCCTTGCTCTTCTCAATGGTCGGCACCTCGAATTCGCCGCCGAGCGCGGCCGTGACCATCGAAATCGGCACACGGCAATGCAGATCGGCGCCATCGCGCTGGAAGAACTGGTGCTGGGCCAGCGACAGGAAGATATAGAGGTCGCCGGGCGGACCGCCGCGGACCCCGGCCTCGCCCTCGCCGGCGAGCCTGATCCTTGTGCCGTCCTCGACACCCGGGGGAATGTTGACCGAAAGATTCCGCTCGCGGGTGACGCGGCCCTGGCCCGAGCAGGACGGGCAGGCATCCTCGATCATCTGGCCGCGGCCCTGGCAGCCCGGACAGGTCCGCTCCAGCGTGAAGAAGCCCTGCGACTGCCGCACGCGGCCGGCGCCGCCGCAGCTCGAACAGGTCTTCGGCTTGGTTCCCGCCTTGGCGCCGATGCCCGAGCAGGCCTCGCAGGTGACCGAGACCGGGATCTCGATCTGCGCAGTCTTGCCGCCGAAGGCTTCCTCCAGCGTGATTTCCATGTTGTAGCGCAGGTCGGCGCCGCGCTCGCGGCCGCCGCGGCCGCGCTGCCCGGCCATGCCGAACAGATCTTCGAAAATGTCGGAGAAGGAAGAGGCGAAACCCGCGCCGAAGCCGGCGCCACCGCCGCCCTGCTCGAAGGCGGCATGGCCGTAGCGGTCATAGGCCGCGCGCTTGTCCTTGTCCTTCAGGACCTCGTAGGCCTCGTTGATTTCCTTGAACTTGACTTCGCTGGTGTCGTCCCCGGGATTGCGGTCCGGGTGGAACTTCATCGCCAGCTTGCGGAACGACGATTTCAAGACGGATTCGTCGGCATCGCGTTCGACTTCGAGGGTTTCGTAATAGCAGCGCTTGGTGGACGTGGACATGTGGGACTCGGTCTATCCAATCGCGATTCAAGTCGGAGCGAAACGACGTCGCCACACGACGATATAGGCAGCCTTCTGCTTGGCGGCAGAGGGCGGCGTGGCGGCGTTCAGCATAACGGCGGGGAATTGATCGATCGTAACGGGCGACCCGCCCGTCCGTCCCGACACGGCGGCCTCCCCCGCGAAGGAGGAGGCCGGTAGAGCGTGTGGGGTCCAAGCCGTCCGCATCATGACCCTCTTGGGGTTCAGGCGGACTTCTTGTTGTTCTTGTCGTCGTCGACTTCGGTGAATTCCGCGTCGACGACGTCGTCCTTGGCCGCGTCCTTCTTGGCGTCGGCCTCGGCCTGCTGCTTGTACATGGCCTCGCCGAGCTTCATCGAAGCCTGGGCCAGCGTCTGGGTCTTGGCCTTGATCGCCTCGGCATCGTCGCCCTTCAGCGCTTCCTTGAGGTCGCCGACGGCATCCTCGATGGCGCGGCGCTCGGTCTCGCCGACCTTCGAACCGTGCTCGGCCAAAGCCTTCTCGGTCGAATGCACTAGGCCATCCGCCTCGTTCTTGGCGATGACGGCCTCGCGGCGCTTCTTGTCGGCCTCGGCATTGGCCTCGGCGTCCTTGACCATCTTCTCGATGTCGGCTTCCGACAGGCCGCCGGAGGCCTGGATGCGGATCTGCTGCTCCTTGCCGGTGGCCTTGTCCTTGGCCGAGACGTTGACGATGCCATTGGCGTCGATGTCGAAGGTCACCTCGATCTGCGGCATGCCGCGCGGAGCCGGCGGAATGCCCATCAGGTCGAACTGGCCGAGCATCTTGTTGTCGGCCGCCATTTCACGCTCGCCCTGGAAGACGCGGATGGTGACCGCGTTCTGGTTGTCCTCGGCGGTCGAGAACACCTGGCTCTTCTTGGTCGGGATCGTGGTGTTGCGGTCGATGATGCGGGTGAACACGCCGCCCAGCGTCTCGATGCCCAGCGACAGCGGGGTGACGTCGAGCAGCAGCACGTCCTTGACGTCGCCCTGGAGCACGCCGGCCTGGATCGCAGCGCCGATCGCCACGACTTCGTCCGGATTGACGCCCTTGTGCGGCTCCTTGCCGAACAGTTGCTTCACGACTTCCTGGACCTTCGGCATGCGCGACATGCCGCCGACCAGAACCACTTCGCCGATCTCACCGGCGGTGACGCCGGCGTCCTTCAGCGCCTTGCGGCAGGGCTCGACGGTCTTCTGGACGAGGTCGTCGACCAGCGCTTCGAACTTGGCGCGGGTCAGCTTCATCGTCAGATGCTTCGGGCCGGTCTGGTCCGCGGTGATGAAGGGCAGGTTGATCTCGGTCTGCGTCGTCGAGGACAGCTCGATCTTGGCCTTTTCAGCGGCTTCCTTCAGGCGCTGCAAGGCGAGCTTGTCGTTGCGCAGGTTGATGCCCTGCTCCTTCTGGAATTCGTCGGCGAGATAGCCGACCAGGCGCATGTCGAAGTCTTCGCCGCCGAGGAAGGTGTCGCCGTTGGTCGACTTCACCTCGAACACGCCGTCGCCGATCTCGAGGATCGAAATATCGAACGTGCCGCCGCCGAGATCGTACACGGCGATCGTGCCGGTCTTGGTCTTGTCGAGGCCATAGGCGAGCGCGGCCGCGGTCGGCTCGTTGATGATGCGCAGCACTTCGAGGCCCGCGATCTTGCCGGCGTCCTTGGTCGCCTGGCGCTGGGCGTCGTTGAAGTAGGCGGGAACGGTGATGACGGCCTGGTCGACCTTCTGGCCGAGATGGGCTTCCGCGGTCTCCTTCATCTTCTGCAGGATGAACGCCGAGACCTGCGAGGGCGAGTAGGTCTGGCCGTCGGCCTCGACCCAGGCGTCGCCGTTTGAAGCCTTCACGATCTTGTAGGGGACGAGCTTCTTGTCCTTCTCGACCATCGGGTCGTCGTAGCGGCGGCCGATGAGGCGCTTCACTGCGAAGAAGGTGCGCTCGGGATTGGTGACGGCCTGGCGCTTGGCCGGCTGGCCGACGAGGCGCTCACCGTCGTCCGTCACGGCGACGATCGAAGGCGTCGTGCGCATGCCTTCGGAATTCTCGATGACTTTGGCGTTCTTGCCATCCATCACGGCGACGCACGAATTCGTGGTGCCGAGGTCGATCCCAATGACCTTTCCCATGGTCCTGATATCCTTGTTTTTGCGGCAGGTTGGCTGGGCCCAGAAGGCACCCGACCGAAACCCCCTAAGATCAAACATCCGCGATATTGCGATGATTGAGGCTCATATAGGAGGGGGGGAGGGGCCCGCAAGGACCGAAGCTACGTTTCTGCCGTGAAAACATTGGGTTTTGGACGATGATATCCGGGCTCAACCGCCCTTGCGGGTGAGGAATTATTAACAGGTTCAGGCTTCAGCAAGCCCCCCGCTACCGCAAGTCCGCCCGCCCTGTTGCCGCACGCCCAAACCCGGTAAAAGGCGGACCGGCCGGTCAGCCGCCACAGCTGCTTCGCGCGACAATGCGGCCCGGTGGCCGACCATCGAACGGCCTCAATGTGAACCAATCAGAGTGCCCATGAAGCTGATCCGCCCCCTCGCCGCGCTCGCCCTCCTGATCGCCTCCGCGTTTCCGGCCCTCGCCGCCGATGCCGTGTTTCCGCCCGGCTTGCGCCTCGGCATGGTGCCGCTGGTCGGTCTCAGCACGGCAAAAACCTTTCCGGGCTTCGAGAGCGAGGACGGCAGCGTCAAGGTGTTGATCACCGAGCTGCCGCCGGCGGCCTATGGCGAGGTCGTGAGCGCCTTCAATTCCAATCCGGCTGGCGCTGGCGGCGTCAAGCAGGACAAGATCGAGACGCCGGCGGGCCTCGCCTATTTCACCACCGAAAGCGGCAAGGCCGGCGATACCCCGGTGAAGCGCTATTCGATGATCGTGCCGGGCGCCGGCTTCTCCGGCTATGTCGCGGTGCAGGTCCCGGAGAATGCGACCAAGATCTACACGGATGAAGCGGTGCGGCAGATGTTCGCCAGCACCGTCACCCGCAAGCAGGTCTCGGTCGAGGAGCAGATCGCGCTGATGCCGTTCAGGATCACCGATCTCGCCGAATTCAAGGACATCCGGACCCTCGCGCCGGGCAGCAGCATCATCCTCGCCGACGGCAATGAGAGCGCAGGCTATGAGTCGAAGCCATTCATGATCCTCGGTCTGATCGGCGCCACGCCGCAAGCCGCCGACGACCGCGCCCGCTTCGCCCAGGAGGCGGCGCTGCAGATCCCCGGCGTTCGCGAATCGCGCGTCACCATGTCCGAGCCGATCCGCATCAACGGCCAGCAAGGCTTCGAGACCCGGATCGACGGCGTCAGCGGCAAGGACAAGGTCCCGGTGACCGTGGTGCAGTGGATCCGCTTCTCGAGCGGCGGCGCCTCGCTGCGCATCATCGCCAGCGCGCCGCGCGACCAGTGGTTGGCCGCCTTCACCCGCTTCCGCGCCGTGCGCGACGGGATTCAGCCGAAGGGCTAGGCTACATCTCCGAACGAAATGCGCTCCCTCCCCCGCTTGCGGGGGAGGGTTGGGGAGAGGGTGCTTCCGCATAGGGGCACTCCCGATGTGGAGAGGGCCCCCACCCGGCGCTTCGCGCCGACCGCCCCCGCAAGCGGGAGAGGTTGCACCGAGCACGCGGCAACAGCCCACCCCCTCGCCAGTACCGGCCGCATTTTCGGGCTTCTGTTCGTATACGAACGGAACTAGGCTTCCCCCCGTTGGATCATCCTGGAGGGAGGCGAACGATGCTGGATCGGCGACAAGTCTTGGCAATGCTTGGAACGACGGCGCTGGCGACTCTCGCGCCCAACGCGCTCTTTGCAGCGGCATCGATCAAGCCGGACGATGCCTCCGCGCTGCTCGTGATCGACGTGCAGAACTGCTTCCTGCCGGGCGGCAGCCTCGCCGTGAAGGAAGGCGAGCACGTG
This sequence comes from Bradyrhizobium sp. WSM2793, assembly GCF_000379585.1. Taxonomy (NCBI): domain Bacteria; kingdom Pseudomonadati; phylum Pseudomonadota; class Alphaproteobacteria; order Hyphomicrobiales; family Nitrobacteraceae; genus Bradyrhizobium; species Bradyrhizobium sp. WSM2793. The sequence continues at coordinate 120,866 of NZ_KB902851.1, forward strand.
GTGCCCGTCATCAACAAGATCTCGAAGGCGTTTGCCAACGTGGTGATGACGCAGGACTGGCACACGCCGGGCCACATCTCGTTTGCGTCGGTGCATTCCGGCAAGAAGCCGTTCGAGACCGTCGACCTTCCCTACGGCAAGCAGGTGCTGTGGCCCGACCATTGTGTGCAGGGCACCGACGGCGCTTCGCTCTCGAAGGACCTTGCAATCCCGCACGCCGAGCTGATCATCCGCAAGGGCTTTCACAAGGACGTCGACAGCTATTCGGCCTTCCTCGAAGCCGACGGCAAGACCTCGACCGGACTTGCCGGCTATCTCAAGGGGCGCAAGATCAAGCGCGTCTTCGTCGCAGGGCTGGCGACGGATTTCTGCGTTGCCTGGACCGCGCTCGACGCGCGCAAGGCTGGCTTCGAGGTCTATGTGGTGGAAGACGCCTGCCGCGGCATCGACAATCAGGGCTCGCTGGCAAAAGCCTGGGCCGATATGGCCAAGGCCGGCGTGAAGCGGATTCAGTCCGCGGATATCGCGGTGAGCGCGTAGGACACGCGCGACACTGTCAGACCCTCATCCTGAGGAGCACGCTTCTTCGCGCGCGTCTCGAAGGATGCAGGCCCCGCCGTTACATCTTGGCCTTCATGGTTCGAGACGCCGCGCAAACGCGCGGCTCCTCACCATGAGGGTCTGAAACTCAATTCGCCGCGCCGCTCGACTCGTTGTTGTTCGCCGCGGCCGCCGCCTTCGCGCCGCCCTTGGCGACACCGACCAAGGCCGGGCGCAGCACGCGCTCGCCGATGGTGTAGCCGGCCTGCATGATCTGCACCACGGTGCCCGACGGCACCGACGCATCGGGCACTTCGTACATCGCCTGGTGGAAGTTCGGGTCGAACTTCTGGCCCTGCGGATCGAGCTTCTTGACGCCGTGCTTTTCCAGCGCGTTGAGCAGCGAACGCTCGGTGAGCTCGACGCCCTCGATCAGCGCGATCAGGCCGGGATCGGCCGCGGCGCGGGCCTCGGCCGGGACGGCATCGAGCGCGCGCTGGAGATTGTCCGCGATGTCGAGCACGTCGCGGGCAAAGCCGGTGATGCCGTAGAGCCGGGCGTCAGCGACCTCCTTGGTGGTGCGCTTGCGCAGATTCTCCATCTCGGCCAGCGTCCGCAACATGCGGTCGCGCGCCTCGGCGGCTTCCTTTTGCAACAACTCCACCGAGCCGGGCTCGGGATCGTCGGGCATGATGTAGGGTTTTGACACCACGGGCTCGCCGGTCGCTGCAGTCGTGTCTTCTGGTTGCCGGTCTTGCTCGGTCATCGGCTCTAATCTCGAACTCGTTTCCAGGGATTGTTGGCCCGGATATCGTGCCTAAAGCGCCGAAAATCAAGCGCCCGTGATCGGCGGAAACGCCGGTCAGCCTCCCAAAAGGCGGCTGACGATGCGGGCGGCGTAGTCCACGGTCGGGATCACACGGGCATAATTCAGCCGTGTCGGCCCGATCACGCCCAGAACGCCGACGATATGGCCGGCGGCATCCCGATACGGCGAGATGATGGTGGAGGACCCCGAGAGCGAAAACAGCTTGTTCTCGCTGCCGATGAAGATGCGCACGCCCTCGGCGGTCTCGGCGCGCCCCAGCAGGTCGATCACGCCGCGCTTGGTCTCGAGATCGTCGAACAGCAGGCGCACCCGTTCCAGATCCTCCAGCGCGTGCAGGTCTTCGAGCAGATTGGCGTGGCCGCGGACGATGAGCTGGCGATCCTCGTTCTCGCCGCCGGACCAGCTGGCGATGCCGGCGGAAATCACCTTCTGTGCAAGCTGATCGAGCTCGGCGCGGGCCTGTCCAAGTGCCGTCTCGAGCTCGAGCCGCGCCTCGGCCAGGGTGCGGCCACGGATGCGCGCATTGAGGAAATTGCCGGCCTCGGTGATTGCCGAGGAGGGAACTCCGGGGGGTAGCGACAGCACGCGGTTTTCAACCTGGCCGTCCTCACCGACCAGGATCACCAGCGCCCTCTCGGGTTCCAGCCGGACGAATTCGATATGCTTCAGCCGCGCATTGGATTTCGGCGTCAGCACCACCGCGGCGGCCCGCGTCAGGCCGGACAGCCGCGTCAGCGCCTGGTCCAGCGCTGCCTCGACCGATTGGGCCTGGCCGACGGAGGTGAGTTGGCTCTGGATCGATTGACGCTCGGCCTCGTTGAGGTCGCCGACCTGCATCAGGGCATCGACAAAGAAACGCAGCCCGAGTTCCGTCGGCAGCCGGCCGGCGGAGGTGTGCGGGGCGTAGATCAGACCGAGCTGTTCCAGATCGGCCATGACGTTGCGGACCGAGGCCGGCGATAGCGGCATGGCGATGAGGCGCGAGATATTGCGCGAGCCCACCGGCTCGCCGGTCGCGAGATAACTTTCGACAATTTGACGAAAGATGTCGCGAGAACGCTCGTTGAGCTGGGCGAGGCCTGCGCGCGGCGCGATCAGATGGATCGGATCGTGATGGGCCACAGACGGTAACTCCTCTCAGATGCTCATAATTTGTCCATCCAGGAGGGTTCTGACAAGCGTCGCGTTTGCAGGGTGGAAAACCGAGGGTGAAAAAGCCTTGTCCTTTCCCCTTGCCGCATACACTCACCCCACCTACAAGCACCGCGAACAGCCCTATACTGACGAGTTTTGGAGGATTTCCCATGCGGCCAAGCCGCCGTGCGCCCGACGAATTGCGCCCCGTGACGCTGGAGCGCGGCGTGGTCAAATATGCGGAAGGCTCCTGCCTGGTGAAGTTCGGCGACACCCATGTGCTGGTCACCGCCACGCTGGAAGATCGCCTGCCGCCGTGGCTGAAGGGCCAGGGCCGCGGCTGGGTCACCGCTGAATACGGCATGCTGCCGCGCGCGACCTCCGAGCGCACCCGCCGCGAGGCTTCCGCCGGCAAGCAGAGCGGCCGCACCGTCGAGATCCAGCGCCTGATCGGCCGCTCGCTTCGCACCATCGTCGATCTCGAAGCGCTCGGCGAGCGCCAGATCACGGTCGATTGCGACGTGCTCCAGGCCGACGGCGGCACGCGCACGGCCTCGATCACCGGTGCCTGGGTCGCGCTCGCCGATTGCATCAACTGGATGAAGGCGCGCAACATGATCAAGGCCAACGTGATGCGCGACAACGTCGCCGCGATCTCCTGCGGCATCTACAACGGCACGCCGGTGCTCGATCTCGACTACGCCGAGGATTCGGAAGCCCAGACCGACGCCAATTTCGTCATGACCGGCGATGGCCGCATCATCGAGGTGCAGGGCACCGCGGAACGCGAGCCGTTCACGCAGGACGAGTTCCTGAAGCTGATCGCCCTGGCGCAAAAAGGTATCGCGCGTCTCGTGGACTTGCAGAAACTGGCTGTGGCGTAGTCAATAGGCCCATGCACCGCCGAATCACCGGAAAGCTCGTCATCGCCACCCATAATCCCGGCAAGCTGGCCGAGATGAAGGAGCTGCTCGCGCCGTACGGCATCGAGGCGGTGTCGGCCGGTGAGCTCGGCCTCGCCGAACCGGACGAGACCGGCAATGATTTCCGCAGCAATGCCGCGATCAAGGCGATCGCGGCGGCGCAGGCGACCAGGCTTCCTGCCTTTGCCGACGATTCCGGCATCGTGGTCGACGCACTGGATGGTGCGCCCGGCATCTACAGCGCGCGCTGGGCCGGCCCAGGCAAAGACTTCAACGCGGCGATGGCACAGATCGAACGCCTGCTGCAGGAGCGTGGCGCGACGACCCCGGAGAAGCGCAAGGCGCATTTCGTCTCCGCGCTCTGCGTCGCCTGGCCCGACGATCATCTCGATGAGGTCGAGGCGCGCGTCGACGGCACGCTGGTCTGGCCGCCGCGCGGCACCGCCGGTTTTGGTTACGATCCGATGTTCCTGCCTGACGGATATGATCGCACCTTCGGCGAGATGGAGAGCATCGAGAAGCACGGCCTGCCGCCGCTTGGCCTCGGCCTGTCGCATCGCGCCCGCGCCTTCGTGAAACTGGCGGAGATCTGCCTTGAGCCGCGATAGAGCGTTTTCGAGCGAAGTGGATACCGGTTCGCGCCAGAAAAACGCGTCAAAACAAGAATCCGCAGCCTTCGGCGTCTACGTGCACTGGCCGTTCTGCCTGTCGAAGTGTCCCTATTGCGACTTCAACAGCCATGTCCGTCACGCCGCGATCGACGAGGCGCGCTTCGCATCCGCCTTCGCGCAGGAGATCGCGGCCACCGCCGAGCGCTCGCCCGGCCGTGAAGTCACCTCGATCTTTCTCGGCGGCGGCACGCCCTCGCTGATGCAGCCCGCAACCGTCGGCGCGGTGCTCGACGCGATCGGCAAGCACTGGACCGTCGCCGGCGATGTCGAGGTGACGCTGGAGGCGAATCCGACCAGCGTCGAAGCTACCCGCTTTGCCGGCTATCGCACCGCCGGCGTCAACCGCGTTTCGCTCGGCGTACAAGCGCTCGATGATGCCTCGCTGAAAGCGCTGGGCCGCCTGCACAGCGCGCGCGAGGCGCTCGATGCGGTCGCGATCGCACGCCGCTCGTTCGATCGCTATTCGTTCGATCTGATCTACGCCCGTCCCGACCAGACGCCGGCGATGTGGGCCGATGAACTGCGTCTCGCCATCGACGAAGCGGCCGAGCATCTGTCGCTCTATCAATTGACGATCGAGGAGGGCACGCCGTTCTTCGGCCTGCACCAGGCCGGCAAATTGAAGACGCCGGACGAAGCGGTCTCGCGCGCGCTCTACGACGTCACGCAGGAGACCTGCGACAAGCTCGGCCTGCCCGCCTACGAGATCTCCAATCACGCGCGGCGCGGCGCCGAGTGCCGGCACAATCTGGTCTACTGGCGCGGTGAGGAATATGCCGGCATCGGCCCCGGCGCGCATGGCCGGCTCGACATCGACGGCGTCAGGCATGCGACCGCCACCGAGAAGCGTCCCGAGGCCTGGCTGATGCGGGTCGAGACCAACGGCCATGGTGTCGTCACCGACGATCTCCTCAACAGCGAAGAGCGCGCCGACGAATTCCTGCTGATGGGATTGCGTCTCGCCGAAGGCATCGACCCCGAGCGCTACAAAGCCCTCTCCGGTCGCCCGCTCGATCCCAAGCGCATCGCGCTGCTGCGCGAGGAAGGCGCGATCACGGTGGATGCGACGGGCCGGCTGCGCGTGACCAGCAGCGGTTTTCCGGTGCTGGATGCGGTGGTCGCGGATCTCGCGGCGTAGCGAGATCTCGTAGGGCGGGCAAAGGCGCACTTGCGCCGTGCCCACCTTCTCTCAGCAATTCGCATGAAGTTCGTGGGCACGCTTCGCTTTGCCCACCCTACGGCACCGTCGTCCCGACTACGCCCCAAAACTCTTCGGCGAGCCCGCGACCGCAACGCCGCCGCCGTTCGTCACTTTCATCACCGCAAGCCCGCGCTCATTGGTGCCATCCGCGCGGAAACGGAACAGGCCGTCGATGCCGGCAAAGCCGGAGGGGTTGGTGAGCACGTCGGGCGAGAAGCGCGTGGTGCCTTGCGTACGCGCCAGCGCGGCGACCAGAGCGACCGCGTCATAGGCCAGCGTTGCGGTGCGAATCGGCTCCGCGCCGTATTTGGTGCGGTAGCGACCGGAGAAGGCGCGGAAGCCGGCCGGGTCGGGCGCGGCATAGAGGCCGCCTTGCAGGTTCGCATTGGCATAGACCCGCGGATTGTCCCACAGGCCGGTGCCGAGCAGCTGGATGTTGCGCAAGTTCGCGCCCGCCGCGGTCATCGCATCTGCGACCGTCACCACGGCATCGCCGTCATCGGCAATGAACAACGCATCCGCGCTGCCGAGCTGCTGCGCCACGGTGCGTGCCGGCGTGGCGCGATCGGCGCCGTATTTCTCGAACGCGACGATGCGCCCGCCCCGCCGCGGCACGGCCGCCTTCACCGCGGCCTCGACGACATTGCCATAGGCATTGTCGGGCACCAGCACGGCGACGGAACGCTTTCCGATGCTGGCGGAATATTCGACGATGCGGTTGACGTCGGACTCCGGCAGGAAGGAGAGCAGATAGACGCCGCGGCCAGCGATGCTGGAATCGGTCGAGAACGCGATCACCGAGATGCCGCGCGTGCGCGCGACCTGCGCCACCGCCGGCACCGATTGCGCGAACAGCGGCCCCAGAATGATCTCGGCGCCTTCGTCGACGGCCTGCTGCGCGGACGCCTGCGCGCCCTGCGGGCTGCCATTGTCGTCCTTGATCAGCAGCTGGATGTTCGGGTTCTGGAACTCGGCCAGCGCCATCTCGGCGGCGTTGCGCATGGATTGCGCGGCCAAGCCGGCATTGCCGGCGGCCGAGAGCGGCAGGATTACGGCGACCTTCACGCCGCCGGTGCCGGCGGTCGTCGCCTGTTGCGGGGGACCTGCGGGCTGAGCCGGCGGCGTCGAGCTCGAGAACGGGTTGGAGAACTGGCTCAGGCTCTGCTGCACGCCGGCGCAGGCCGACAGCAGGGGCGTGCCGAGCAACAGGCCGAGCGCGCTCCGGCGGGTCGCCCCTGACATCAGGGACCCCGGAACGGGAGATTTTGGATAACGCGGGCCCACCATGCAGCTTCTCTTCTGACCCGCCGGCGCCGGCCGGTCACGACATTCCTTCCACGACACAAGTCGCGGATTCAGGCATATTGTCGGCAAATAGTTAACCGAAACAAAAGGATAATAGCCGCTTAACGCGGCCGCCTTGCTGTCCCGGCAGCTGTTTGCCCTCGCTCATTCAGCATCAAGGCGGCGTTTCGGTCGCGAATATGGCGTGAGAGCCCTCACTCCCCCTCGACGTGATCCTGGATCGATCACATTCCCGTCCGTTCCTCGCCCCTCACCTCGGCACGATCTTTTTCGGCGAGCCGGTTCCCAGCCCTGCGGATCGTGCCTAAGTTGCTTTCATTATGCGCGCAAAGCCGGCCCCGATAAATACGCTTGAAGCTCAAGACGCCGCCTCGCGCGGTTTCTCCATCGATGCCCATCGGCTTGCGGCGCCGAAGGCGGCACCGGGCCTCCATCTGGTCGCAACCCCGATCGGCAATCTCGGCGACATCACGCTGCGGGCGCTGCAGACCCTCGCCGGCGTCGACGTCATCGCCTGCGAGGACACCCGCATCACCCGGCGCCTGACCGAGCGCTACGCCATCGCCGCGCAGCTCAAGCAATATCACGAGCACAATGCGGAAGCCGCGCGCCCGAAAATCCTGGAGGCGTTGGGGCAGGGCGGCTCGATTGCACTGGTCTCCGACGCCGGCACGCCGTTGATCTCCGATCCCGGCTTCAAGCTGGTGCGCGAGGTCTGCGCCGCCGGCCATGCGGTGTATGCCCTGCCCGGCCCGTCCTCGGTGCTGGCGGCGCTGTCGGTCGCGGCACTGCCGACCGACCGCTTCTTTTTCGAAGGCTTTTTGCCGGCGAAGTCAGCCGCGCGAAAGGCGCGCTTGACCGAGCTCGCGCGCATCGACGCCACGCTGGTGATGTTCGAGTCCGGCAACCGCGTGCAGGACACACTCGCAGAGCTCGCCGAGATCATGGGGGCGCGCGAGGCCGCGATCTGCCGCGAGCTGACCAAGCTGCACGAGGAGATTTCGCGCGCACCGTTGAGCCAGCTGGCGCGCGAGGCCGATACGCTGGAGACGCGCGGCGAGTTCGTGCTGGTGATCGCTCCGCCAGCGGCCGACGCCGAAATGCTGACATCGGGTGCGCTGGACGATCTGTTGCGCGAGCAGCTTGCCGCGCACAGCGTCAAGGACGCCGTGGCGCATGCGGTCGCACTCTCGGGCCGGCCGCGCCGCGAGGTCTATTCCCGCGCGCTCGAGCTCGCCAAAGACTTAAGGGGCGGCGATGGCGAAGACTGAGGTCCCGGTGGAACCGAAGGTCGCCTCGCCCGAGCGCGTCGCCGCGTTCCACACCGGCATCTCCGCGGAGAGCCGCGCAGCGGCCTATCTGATGGCCAAGGGCTATCGCATCCTGGCCAAGCGCTACCGCACCCCGCATGGCGAGATCGACATCGTGGCACGCCGCCGCAATCTGATCGCCTTCGTCGAGGTCAAGGCGCGCGCCACGCTGGATGACGCCGCCTTCGCCGTGACGCCGCGCCAGCAGCATCGCATCATCGCCGCCGCGCAAGGCTGGCTCGTGGCGCATCCCGAGCATGCCGAATTCGAATTGCGATTCGACGCCATGCTGATTGCGCCGCGCTCACTTCCGCGCCATGTGTTGGCGGCATTCGACGCCTCGACCTGAAAGGCAGACCATGAAACTGAACGTCGCCGTCCAGATGGACCCCATCGCCCGCATCAACATCAAGGGCGATTCCACCTTTGCGCTGCTTCTGGAGGCGCAGAAGCGCGGCCACGGCCTGTCCTATTATACGCCCGACAAGCTCTCGATGGTCGGCGAGGAGATCGTGGCGCCGGTTCAGCTCCTGACCGTGCGCGACGAGTCCGGCGACCATTTCACGCTCGGCGAACCCAGGCGCGAGGCGCTGAACGGCTTCGACGTGGTGCTGCTGCGCCAGGACCCGCCGTTCGACCTCGCCTACATCACCTCGACGCATCTTCTGGAGCGCATCCATCCGAAGACGCTGGTGGTCAACGATCCAGCTTCCGTGCGCAACGCGCCGGAAAAGCTGTTCGTGATGAATTTTCCGCAGCTGATGCCGCCGACCCTGATCTCGCGCGACTTAGATGAGATCAACGCCTTCCGCGACAAGCACGGCGCCGTCGTGATGAAGCCGCTGCACGGCCATGGCGGCGCGGCGGTATTCCGCGTGATGCCGCAGGACATGAATTTCGGCTCGCTGTTCGACATGTTCTCGGTGACGTTCCGGGAGCCCTGGGTGATCCAGCAATTCATCCCCGAGGTGAAGCACGGCGACAAGCGCATCATCCTGGTCAACGGCGAGTTCGCTGGCGCAGTGAACCGCGTGCCGGCCACCGACGACCTCCGCTCCAACATGGTGCGCGGCGGCGCTGCGCAGGAGACCGAGCTCACCCCGCGCGAGCGCGAGATCTGCGCCACCGTCGGCCCGGCGCTGCGTGAGCGCGGCCTGCTGTTCGTCGGCATCGACGTCATCAACGGCAACCTCACCGAGATCAACGTGACCTCGCCGACCGGCATCCGCGCGATCGCGCGGCTTGGCGGGCCGGATGTGGCGGCGAAGGTGTGGGACGTGATCGAGCAGAAGCGGGCGAAGTAGCACTCTGCAATGATGACGTTGGGGAGCGCGCGAACTCTCCTCAACGTCGTCCCGGCGAACGCCGGGACCCATACTGCGGAATCTATCCGGGGAGCTTGGTCGCGGTACCGGGCGCTCAATCTTCGTCAAACTGCTCCCTGGGGTTATGGGTCCCGGCGTTCGCCGGGACGACACCGATGTTGTGGAGCGCTGTTGCGATCCCATTGGCATGATCGCACCCACCCACCCCTAACCACCCATTCACCATGACGCCGCGCATGTCATTCGAACGGACGTTCCGTACTGCGTGAATCTACGGGGCCGCTGGCCGACCGGATAACGCCGCGTTCACCATCTGCCGAAAACCAGCATCGTGGCCGGCCATCGCATTCGGCCTCGCAACACCCCTTATACTTTTACTCCCTACTCATCGACGCGGGGGAACACGCCAGGTGCGGTTCGAGTGCCCCGCGTATGAGTAAAAGCGTATGAATACCGCACGCATTGTCGTTCTCGTCATCGCGCTGGGCGCCGGCGGCGTCGCGGCGTATCTGGCGAGCGGCTTCGACAACAAGCCCGCAACCGTTCTGCCCGCCGCCGAGAAGCTGCCGACCGTCGAGGTCCTCGTCGCAAAGTCCGACATCGGGCTCGGCCAGGCCGTGAAGCCCGAGGACCTGCAATGGCAGGCCTGGCCGGCAGCGACCGCGAGCAGCGCCTTCATCCGCCGCGACAGCAGGCCCGAGGCGCAAACCCAGATCGCCGGCTCGATCGCCCGCGTCCCCCTGATGCAGGGCGAGCCGATCCGCGAGCAGAAGCTGGTCAAGGCCGACGGCTCCGGCTTCATGGCCGCGATCCTGCCCGCCGGGATGCGCGCCGTTTCCACCGAGATTTCAGCCGAGACCGCCGCTGGCGGCTTCATCCTTCCAAATGACCGCGTCGACATCGTCCTGACCCGCCGCCTGAAGAACCCCGACGGCGCCAACAATAACGGTCCGACCGGCGGCAACGATCTCGTCCTGTCCGAGGTCATCCTGACCAATATCCGCGTGCTCGCGATCGACCAGGCGCCGAAGGAGAAGGACGGCCAGAACGCCGTCGTCGGCAAGACCGTCACGCTCGAGCTCCGGCCCGACCAGGTCGCAGTGCTCGCAGCCGCGCGCCAGGGCGGCACGCTCCAGCTCGCGCTGCGGAGCATCGTCGATGCCAACGCAGTCGACGGCACGCCTGAGGACCAGGGGATCAAGCGTGCGGGCGGCGTGAACGTGATCCGTTACGGGGTGCAGGCACGGCAATTGACGTCACAGAAGTGATGATGGGGATAGCATGAACTACGGGGATGATCGGACGGGCGTGCGCCTTCGGGGGAAGCGCACGCGCTCGTTCTGGACGGGGACGATGCTGATGCTGGGGCTGCTCGCAGCCCCCGACCTCGTCAGCGCGACGGATGCGCCGGTCGGCGACCAGGCGCCGATGCAGGCACCGGATTTCGGCGTGTCGTCGGTCGCGACCATCGCACCGGCGAAGACGCGTTTTCTCTCGCTTGGCGTCGGCAAATCCGTCGTCATCGACCTGCCGCGCGAGGTCAAGGACGTGCTGGTGGCCGATCCCAAGATCGCCAATGCAGTGATCCGCTCGGCCCAGCGCGCCTATATCATCGGCGGTCAGGTCGGCCAGACCAACGTCGTGTTCTTCACCGCCGACGGCCAGCAGGTCGCCTCCTATGACATCGCAGTGAAGCGCGACCTCAACGGCATGCGCGCGGCCCTGCGCCAGTCGCTGCCGGGCGTCCAGATCGAAGGCGTCGGCGACAGCGTGATGCTGACCGGATCGGTGTCGAGCCCGGTCGAGGCCCAGCAGGCCGGCGAGGTCGCCGCAAAGCTGGTCGGCGGCTCGGACAAGGTCGTCAACAGCATCGTCGTGCGCGGCCGCGACCAGGTGATGCTCAAGGTCGTCGTCGGCGAAGTGCGCCGCGACATCGTCAAGCAGCTCGGCGTTGATCTCAGCGCCAGCCTGAACGCCGGCACCGCGGTGGTGAATTTCAACAATTCCAACCCGTTCTCGGTCTCGGGCGGACCGATCGTCGGCAGCAACGGGCTCGGCGTTGCCGGCCTCGCCAAGGGCGTCGCCACCGTCAGCGCCACCATGCGCGCAATGGAAAGCGCCGGCGTCATGCGCACGCTCGCCGAACCGAGCCTGACCGCGATCTCCGGCGAATCCGCCACCTTCATTGCCGGCGGCGAATTCCCGATTCCGGCAGGCTATTCCTGCGATCCGGTCACCCACGTCTGCACCACCCAGGTCACCTACAAGAAGTTCGGCATCTCCCTGAACTTCACCCCGGTCGTGCTCAGCGAAGGCCGCATCAGCCTGCGCGTGATGACCGAGGTCTCGGAGCTGTCGAATACGAATTCGATCACGTTGACGCAGGCGGTGTCCTCGACCTCGAGCAACTCGATCACCATCCCCTCGATCCAGACCCGCCGCGCCGAGACGACGCTGGAGATTCCCTCCGGCGGCTCGATGGCGATGGCCGGCCTGATCCAGCAACAGACCAAGCAGGCGATCAACGGCCTGCCCGGCGTCGACCAGGTGCCGATCATCGGCGCGCTGTTCCGCAGCCAGGACTTCGTCAACAACGAGACCGAGCTGATGGTAATCGTGACGCCCTATGTGGTGCGCGCGGTTGCCCAGAAGGAATTGGCGCGGCCCGACGACGGCTTCGCCCCGGCCTCGGACGCGCAGACCGCGCTGCTCGGCCGCATGAACCGCCTCTATGGCATCGCGCGTCGCGTCGATCCGATCGCCGGCGCGCCCGGCGATTTCGGCTTCATCATCGACTGAGACGAACGGACGGCTGGGGAACGGGGCGGGATTTGGGGCAAGAGGGGATGAAGCGATGACGAAGACGATAGCCGATCGACGTCGCAATCTGGGCGTCGCGCTGGCACTGACGGGACTCTCCGTCATGCTGGGCGCCTGCAACACCACCGGCGAGATCGTCACCCAGACGGTGCCGACCGACTATCGCCAGCGCCACCCGATCGCGGTGCAGGAAGGCAAGAAATCGATCGTGATCTTCGTCGGCAAGGCGAGGGGTGGCCTGTCGGCCGCACAGCATTCGGACGTCGCGGGCATCGCCCGGGACTGGGTGCGAGAAGGCACCGGCTCCGTCGTCGTCGACGTTCCCGTCGACAGCGCGAATTCGCGCGCGGCGGCTGCGACCTATCGGGAAATCCGTTCCGTGCTCGCATCCGGCGGCGTGCCGTCGCGTGCCATCGTCCAGCACCCCTATCGCCCTGAGGATCCCGGGCTGCTGCCCACCATCCGTCTGAGCTATTCGAAGATCGCCGCGGTCGCCGGCCCTTGCGGGCTGTGGCCGGAAGACCTCGGTCCCAACATCCTCGATCCCGGCTACAACGAGAATCGGCCCTACTTCAATCTGGGCTGCGCCAGCCAGCGTAATCTCGCCGCGATGATCGACAATCCGGCCGACCTCGAGCAGCCTCGATCCGAGACGCCGGCCTATACCGCGCGGCGCGACATCGCCTTTGATCGCTATCGCAAGGGCACTGCGATCTCGACTCCCAATTCCGAGGCCGACAAGGCCAAGCTCAGCGACACAGGCAAATGACGGGCATTCACGACGAAGAAGCGGACGATCCGCAGCACCCCGAGGAACACATTGCGCCGGTTCCCCGCATCTCGGTGCAGGCTTTTTGCGAGACCGAGAAGACGCTCGCCGCGGTGACCGCGGCAGGGCAGGACCGCCGGCTCGCCAAGGCGCACCTCACCGCCAAGGACGGTGGCCTTGCCGCGGCGATCGAAGTCTATGAATCGATGCCGACGCCGAACGTGATCGTGATCGAATCCGACGGTACGCGCGACATCCTCGAGGGACTGGACGACCTCGCCGGCGTCTGCGACCCCGGCACCCGCGTGGTCGTGATCGGCAATCCCAACGACACCGCGCCCTATCGCGAGCTGGTGCGTCGCGGCGTCAACGACTATGTGGTGGGACCGGTCGAGACCCTCGATGTCGTCCGCTCGATCTGCAGCCTGTTCTCGGCCTCCGAGGCCATCATCACCGGCCGGGTCATCGCGGTGGTCGGCGCCAAGGGCGGCGTCGGCGCCTCCACGGTCGCGCACAATGTGGCCTGGACCATCGCGCGTGACCTCGCGCTCGATTCCGTCGTGATCGACCTCGACCTCGCCTTTGGCACCGCGGGCCTCGACTACAACCAGGACCCCGTGCAGGGCATCGCCAACGCGGTGCTGTCGCAGGACCGGCCGGACACGGCGCTGATGGAGCGCCTGCTCTCCAAATGCACCGAGCGCCTCAGCCTGCTCGCGGCGCCTGCCACCCTCGACCGCGTCTATGATTTCGGCGCCGAAGCTTTCGACGCCGTGTTCGACACGCTGCGCATGACCACGCCCTGCATCGTGCTCGACGTTCCCCACCAATGGTCCGGCTGGACGCGGCGCGCACTGGTGAACGCCGACGACATCGTCATCGTGGCCGAGCCCGATCTCGCCAATTTGCGCAACACCAAGAACATGCTGAGCGTGCTGAAGGCGGCGCGGCCGAACGACCGGCCGCCGTTGTACTGCCTCAACCAGGTCGGCATGCACAAGCGCGCGGAGATCGAGGTCAAGGCGTTCGCCAAGACGATGGAAAGCCAGCCGATCGCGGTGATCCCGTTCGATTCGAAACTGTTCTCCACCGCAGCCAATAACGGCCAGATGATCGCGGAGGTCTCCAAGAGCCACCGCACCACCGAGCTGTTCCAGAACATGGCGAACCGCCTCGCCGGGCGCGGCGAGGTGAAGAAGCCGAAGCGCTCGCTGCTCGGACCGCTGCTGAAGAAGCTGAAGGGCAAGTCAAGCCGCAACTCGGCGCCGCATCGCAAGGCGTCGTAAGCGTACACCAAGAGGGGCGGATTACTTGTCCGCCCGCTGCTGCTTCTTCGCCAGCAGCTGCCGCAGCGCCGCGACCTTGGCCGTGGCCTGGTCCGGCGGCAAATCTGCCTTCACGAGGATTTCGGCCTCGGCCTCGCGGCCCTGCAACCCCAGCACGAGCGCGAGATTGGCGCGGACCCGCGCATCGTTCTGATTGCGCTGATAAGCGCGGCCGAGCACCTGTTCGGCCTTCGGCAAATTGTTTTGCAGCATATAGGACAGGCCGAGATTGGACAGCACGGTCGGCTCGTCCGGCACGATCTTCAACGCCGCGGCATAATATTGCTGCGCCTCCTCGTTGCGGCCGAGCTGATCGAGCGCGGCACCCTGCGCCGACAGGATGCGCCAGTCCGGATCCTCCGGCGTATGCGCGCGGCTGAGGACGTCGAAGGCCTGCTGGAAATTGCCGCTGTCGGCGAGCGCGCGGCCATAGCCGGCGAGCAGCGCCTTGTTGCTGGGATGGGCGAGCACCGCCTGCTCCATGACCGCAACCGCCTGCGCGCGCTGGCCGGACTCGCGCAGCGCCTTGCCGTAGGCGAGCGCAACGTTGGGATCACTGGGCTTGGCGCGATAGCGCTCGCGCAACGCATCCATTTCCGGCTTGGCATCGGCCTTGACGGCCGTTTCCGATCTGACACCGAGCGCGCCGGTCACATCCTCGATGCCGGCGGTCTGACAGCCACCCAAGGCGAGCACCAGAAGTGCGGGAAGCAGCAATCTCGCCGGGGGAGAGGCGAGGGACGAACGCTTGGACATACTCTGATCACTCGGCAACTGATCAGAGATGCTTACCGATTAACGCTAAATTCCCGTTAAGGACGCAGCTTGGGAGATCTCAAAGCATGATCCGGAAAAGTGCGCAGCGGTTTTCCGAAAAGATCATGCTTGAACAACAACCTAAAGCGCGATGCGATTCATCCTCATCGCGTCGCGCTTTAGTCGGTGAACTCGGCACCGAATTCGCAGCCGATGCGCCAGCGCAGGCGGCACTGGCGGGAATAATCGGGTGCGAAGATGATGGTGAATTGCGGCGGCACTTCCAGGAATTCCGCCACCACTTTCACGCCGCCATCCGAAATATCGGTGATCGTGCAGTCCCGCGGCAGCGAGCCCGCGCCAAAATGGATCTTGGCGAGCCGGCTGCATACCCGACGTTCGCTTCTCCGGCGATTTGCAAGCATTTGAATTGTTCACCCGTTAGACCACGGCCCATCCCGCAGCCTTAGGAGTAGCGGACATTCGTTGGAATGTGCTGAGGACAGAAGCTGGCATTCGAGGCTTAGTGTCGGCGTGGTGTTTACGTTTGGTTAGGGCTTGCTCCCCGTCCCAGATCGTTCCCGTATTGTTCTTGCGGAAACGGCCCGCCTCTGCTACCCCTAATTGTGCGAGAGGGGCAGGCTGGTTTGAGCATGGTTCAGCGGGTTTCCACCGTCGCCTTTGAGGGGATCGAGGCCCGTGCGGTCGACGTGCAGGTGCAGGTCGCGCCGGGCCTGCCGGCCTTCGCCATCGTCGGCCTGCCGGACAAGGCGGTGTCGGAGGCGCGCGAGCGGGTGCGCTCGGCGCTGATCGCCTCCGGCCTGGCGCTGCCGGCGCGGCGGATCATCGTCAATCTGGCGCCGGCCGACCTGCCGAAGGAAGGCAGTCATTACGACCTGCCGATCGCACTCGGCCTGATGGCGGCGATCGGCGCGATCCCGCCGGATGCGCTGACCGGCTTCACCGTGCTCGGCGAGCTCGGCCTCGACGGCTCGATCGCGCCCGTGGCCGGCGTTCTTCCCGCCGCGTTCGGCGCCAATATGCGCGAGGAAGGGCTGATCTGCCCGGTCTCGTGCGGCTCCGAAGCGGCGTGGGCGAGCCCGGACATCCAGATCATCGCGGCAAGCTCGTTGATCCAGATCGCCAACCACTTCAAGGGCACGCAGGTGCTGTCGCGGCCATCACCGAAGGTGCATGAGCCCGCCGCCTCGACGCTCGACCTGCGCGACATCAAGGGTCAGGAAAGCGCCAAGCGCGCGCTGGAGATCGCCGCCGCCGGCGGGCATCATCTGCTCATGATCGGCGCGCCCGGCGCCGGCAAGTCGATGCTGGCGGCGCGCCTGCCCTCGATCCTGCCGCCGCTGTCACCGAGCGAACTGCTCGAGGTCTCGATGATCGCCTCCGTCGCCGGCGAGATCGAGGGCGGCGCGCTGACCGCGCGGCGGCCGTTCCGCTCGCCGCATCATTCCGCCAGCATGGCCGCGCTCACCGGCGGCGGCATGCGCGCAAAGCCCGGCGAGATCTCGCTGGCGCATCAGGGCGTGCTGTTCCTCGACGAATTGCCGGAGTTCGATCCGCGCGTGCTGGATTCACTGCGGCAGCCGCTGGAGAACGGCGAAGTCGCGGTGTCGCGCGCCAATCACCGCGTCACCTACCCTGCCCGCTTCATGCTGGTCGCGGCGATGAATCCGTGCCGCTGCGGCAACGCGTTCGAGCCGGGCTATGCCTGCAAGCGCGGCCGCGTCGACCGCTGCACCGGCGACTATCAGGCGCGCATCTCCGGCCCGCTGATGGACCGCATCGACCTGCGCATCGAAGTGCCGGCCGTGACCGCGGCGGATCTGATCCTGCCACCGCCGGCGGAAGGCTCCGCCGAGGTCGCCGCCCGCGTGGCCGCGGCGCGCGACATTCAGCTCGCGCGTTATGCCGATGCCGGCCTGCCCAAGGTTCGGACCAATGCCGAGGCCCCAGCCTCCGTGCTGGAGGAGATCGCAAAGCCGGACGCGCAGGGCCAGAAGCTGCTGCGCGACGCCGCCGAGACCATGCGGCTGTCGGCGCGCGGCTATCACCGCGTGCTGCGGGTGGCGCGCACGCTGGCCGACCTCGATCGCGCCGACAAGATCGGCCGGCTGCATCTCGCCGAAGCCTTGTCCTACCGCGCACTCGCGGAGGATGTGCGGCAGATGGCTTGATCATTCCGCGCATCAACCCGGCGGTAACGAGTTTCCTTTACGCTCTGCAAACCATAAGGCCCGCTAAGTTTCGATTACGAGTTCCCGGGGCCCCGGCGAGTAGAGTGTCATGTTGCGTTTCAAGATCCTGACCTCGGTTGTTCCCTTGTTGGCGGCTGCGGTGTTCGCCCGCGCGGAGATCGGTTCGGTCTCGCATCCCTGCATCGCCCTCGGCGAAACCTCGGTCGAGCTCACCTCCCTGTTCTGGACGGCCGCCGTCCATGTCGCCTTCACCGAAGATCCCGCCCGCGCCACGGTGCGGGTTCAGATCACCGACGATGCCGATACTGCGGACTTCGCCGTGGTCGACGACGGTCTCGGTTCCGAGCCGGATTCCTGTCAGGCCAATCCCTCGACGCGCCTCGTCTCGATTGCCGCTCAGCCTGTCGATGGCGGCCAGGTGATCTATCTCTCCACCGAAGGGCCGGCGGATTACCGCATCTATGTGCGCTCGAAGTCGTTCTCGCAGCGCGAGGCCGCGGCGCTGATCGTCGGCGCCCATGGTGGCCATCGCCCGCTCCCGCTCCAGGCCGCCTCGCTCTGAAGCGTTAACACCTCGTTAGTCCTGTTTGGAGGCAGCGCCAAAGCCTCAAGCTGTTCGCAAGGTCGGCGCGACATCGTCGCAGACGGCGGGTGGCGGGATTCGAAAAAGAGTCGGGGTCGGTGCGATGGGTCGGACG
The DNA here is from genome assembly GCF_000379585.1 of Bradyrhizobium sp. WSM2793. Taxonomy (NCBI): domain Bacteria; kingdom Pseudomonadati; phylum Pseudomonadota; class Alphaproteobacteria; order Hyphomicrobiales; family Nitrobacteraceae; genus Bradyrhizobium; species Bradyrhizobium sp. WSM2793. The sequence continues at coordinate 138,685 of NZ_KB902851.1, forward strand.
TTCCGGATCAAGGTGCGCATGCGCCGTTTCAGGCGACAGCATCCCCGCATCGCCTTCGCGATCCGCTCTTTCATGATCTTCTCGGCGACGTTCGGCGGCGCCTATGGTTTCGTGTCCGGCAGCCGGTCCGAAAGCTCCGGCTACGATCCCCACACCTTTGCGATCGGCGCGAGCTTCCTGTTCGCGCTCGCCTGCCTCGGCCTTGCGACGCTGAGCATGCGCCTGCGTTTCGTGAACAAGCGGCTGCGCACCCTCGCCGCCCACAACGAGGCGCTGATCGACCGCAATTGGGAGCTGAAGGAAGCGGAAGAACGCGCCCGCAGCCTGTTCGAGCAACAGGGCGACCTCATCGTGCTGCGCGCTACCGATGGCCGCATCACCTTTGCCAACGAAGCCTATTGCGCGCTCGCAGGACAGGCGCGCAGCGCGCTGGTCGGCACGCGTTTCGATTTCGACGTGCTGGAGCAGGGCGACAGCGCCCGCGAGAGCAGCGGCACACGCATCCACGACCAGAAGATCGCAACCCCGCTCGGCGCGCGCTGGATCGCCTGGCGCGAAGGCTATGTCCGCCTCGATGCCGGACAGCCCGCCGAATTGCAGAGCGTGGGGCGCGACGTCACCGACCGCACCGAGACCGAACGCGCTCTGTCCGACGCGCGCGACCAGGCCGATGCTGCCAACCGCGCCAAATCGCGCTTCCTCGCGATGGCTTCGCACGAAATCCGCACGCCGCTGAACGGCATCATCGGCATGGGCGGCCTCCTGCTCGACACCAATCTGACTCCGGAGCAGGGGACGTACGCCAGGGCGGTGAAAACCTCGGGCGAAGCCTTGATGGCGCTGATCGAGGAACTGCTCGACTATTCCAAGATCGAGGCCGGCAAGCTTGATCTGGAGCAGCGTCCCTTCGCGCTTTCGACCCTGGTCGAGGAGATCACCGAGCTGCTCGCGCCCCGCGCGCAGGCCAAGACGCTGGAGATCGCCGCCTATGTCGACGAGCGCCTGCCGCTGGAGGTGGTCGGCGATGCGGCGCGGCTGCGCCAGGTGCTGCTCAATCTCGCCGGCAACGCCATCAAGTTCACCGGGAGCGGTGGCGTCGCGCTGATCGTCGAGCCCGGTATCTGGCCGAACGAGATCAGCTTCCTGGTCCGCGACTCCGGTATCGGCATTGCGCCGGAGGCGCAGCAGCGCATCTTCCGCGAATTCGAGCAGGCCGACGAGCGTGTCGCCCGCACCTATGGCGGCACCGGGCTTGGCCTTGCCATCAGCGAGCGCATCATCAAGCGCATGGGCGGCCGGATCACGCTCGCGAGCGAGCCGGGCAAAGGCTCGACCTTCGAGATCGCGGTGCCTCTTCCGCCCTCGCAAGCCAGCGCCGGACAGACGGCCTTCCCGAGCCCCGACCTCACCGGCAAGTCGATGCTCCTCGTCGCCGACGGCATCGAGGCCTCGCTGATCGCGCGGCGCCTCGAGCGCTGGGGTGGCCAGACCTGCATGGTTGCGGATGCCGCGGTCGCCGAAGCGCTGCTGCCGGAACGCTCATGGCACGCGGTGCTGATCGATCGTGCGATCGGCCCTGCCGCGGCCGACCAGCTGGGCGAACTGGCCCGAGCGCATGCGCTGCAGCGCCTCGTGCTGCTGACCTCCAGCTCGCGCCACGAAAAGCTGTCGCCGGCCTTCACCGGTTTTCTGGTGAAGCCGCTGCGGGCGGCCTCGCTTGCCGCGCGCCTTGCGATGACGCCGGAGGTGGCCTCGCCCGATCTGGCGCCGGAACCGCCGGCGGAAGCTGCCGGCGCGACACCGGCCAAGGGAGCGGGCAAGGAACCTGCAAAGGGCCTATCGATCCTCGTCGCCGAGGACAATGAGATCAACGCGCTGTTGATGCGCTCGCTGCTGACGAAGCTCGGCCATCGCGTCGTCATCGCCGTCCACGGCGAGGCCGCGCTGGAGTCCTGGCTCGCCGCTTCATCGGCCGGCACGCCCTATGATCTCGTGCTGATGGACATCCAGATGCCGCAGCTCGACGGCATCGAGGCGACGAAGCGCATCCGCGCGCATGAGGCCGCGACCGGCGGCCACCACACGCCGATCCTCGCGCTCACCGCCAATACGCTGGTGGAGGACCGTTATGCCTGCTTCGAGGCGGGCATGAACGGATTCCTGATCAAGCCGCTCGATCGCGACAAGCTGGACGAAGCGCTGGCAGGGCTGGCGGCGTCACGGCGGCTGGCAGTCTGATCCGAAAACCTCACGGGAACCTCATCGCATCAGCAATCGATAATTGAAATCGACCGCGTTGCGCGCCACCATCCTCCGGGGGCCTTTGCAGGAGGGTTTCGCGCATGAACGTGCTTTGCCGCCTCGTATTCATTGTTTTTCTCGCTGGATTTTCCCGACACGCCGCGGCCGATACGCCGGAGCTCATCGCCTCGCTCAAGCAAGGCGGCTACGTGCTGATCTTTCGGCACACCGCCACCGACGACAGTCAAAAGGACGTCTACCCCTTCAAGTTCGACGACATGAGCGCCCAGCGTCAGCTCAGCGAAAAGGGCAGGGACATGGCGCGCCAGATCGGGGCAGCGGTCAAGGACCTCGAGATCCCGATCGGCGATGTCTACACCAGCCGACTCAACCGTGCGATCGAGGCCGGCAAGCTGATCTCCGGCCGCGAAGTCAAGCCGGTTGACGCGTTGACGGACAGCAGCAACGCCAGCGCATCGGGAATGGCAAACCCGACCGGCGCCAATGCAAAGGCCGGACAGGCGGTGCGCCAGCTCGTCGACGCGCCGCCGAAAGCTGGTACCAACAATTTCCTGGTCACCCACAAGACGAACATCGCCGATGCCTTCGGCAAGGAGGCCGGTGACGTCGGGGAAGGCGAGGCCTTCGTTTACAAGGCCGGCATCTCCGGCCCCGCCACCTTTGCCGGACGCATCAAGCCTGCAGATTGGAGCGCCAAAGCCGGCAAGTGAAGCGCCCGCATTCGACCCTGTTCGCTGGTGTGATGGAGGGGCCGGATTTCCCCGGCCTCGACGAGCCGGCTCACGTGGAGGGTATCCGGCCAATGTCTCGGCAACTGAGATTTGCCGGGACATTGCCGAAACGCCGCGGACAGATTGACGTTGTCCGACTTGCCCCCGCACGATCGTCTTGTGATACCCACGTCTTGCGAGTTCCGACTGAAAGGCTGGCGAACACGTGAGAACATCGGAAGACCGCTCATTTCTCGTATTGCTTGCTGCAATCACGGTCGCGTTTGGCTGGGTGCTTTGGCCTTTCTCCGGAGCATTGCTGTGGGCCACGCTGCTGGCCATCATCTTCGCCCCGCTCTATCGACGCTTCCTGGAAACTCTGCCGGGAAAGCGCAACCTTGTCGCATTCTCCACCGTCGTCGTCGTGGTGGTGATCGTCTTGATCCCTGTCGCAATCGTCATCGCCTCGCTCATCGACCAGGGAGGGGAGCTGTATCAGCGCGTTCAGTCGGGGGAGATCAGCTTTGCTCACCCGCTTCAGCAGCTGAAATCCGCGCTGCCCGACTGGGCTGCCCCCATGGCGGATCGCCTCGCCAGCATCGATTTTTCGGCCCTGAAGGAACGCCTGTCGGGTCTGCTCGTCCCGGCCGGCCAACAGCTGGCCGGGCACGCGATCAACATCGGTCAGTTGACCCTCGAATTCGTCGCAAGCTTGCTCGTGATGTTGTACCTGCTGTTCTTTCTGCTGCGCGACGGTGACGAGCTGAACGCGCGCATCCGCGACGCCCTGCCGCTGCGTGCGAGCCACAGCGCCGAGATTCTGACTGCGTTCACCCTGGCGGTACGCGGGACGATCAAGGGAATCATCCTCGTTGCCCTGATTCAGGGCGCGCTTGGCGGGGTGATCTTCTGGTTGCTCGGACTGACCGCACCGCTCCTGGCGGGCGCGCTGATGGCGCTGCTCTCGCTTCTGCCCGTGCTCGGCTCCGCGCTGGTGTGGTTTCCGGCCGGGCTCTATCTGCTCGTGGCAGGCTCAGTCACGAAGGGAATCATCCTGCTCGCTTTTGGCACCTTCGTGATTGGCCTTGCGGACAACTTTCTTCGCCCCATCCTGGTCGGGCAGTCGATCCGGATGCCAAGCTACATTGTGTTGCTCGCCACCCTGGGCGGCCTTGCGGCTTTCGGTGCAAACGGCTTCGTCATCGGCCCACTCGTCGCGGCCATGTTCCTGACGGCCTGGCAGGTCTACGTCCGCTCGAAAGAGCAACAGGAAGCCCGGAAATGACCTGCTACGCGGCGTAAGCGATGAAGCGCGGCGCGGAGAGCTTGTCGGGCGGCCCCGAAGTGCCCTGGAAGACGGTGTCCGTCTTTGCCGCCCGCTTGCAATGCGGGCATACGAAGAGATGCGCGATCACCGGAACCGGCTCGTCCGCGAGCAGTTCCGAGCGGAACCACCTCATCTCGACATGGCAATCCGGACAGGTCGGTGCTTCGAGTTGTTCCGCAGCACTTCTGAGACGATCAACCATCGAGACCTCGCGTTTTCCAAGGTCTTAGCCCAATACCTCTTGTCGGTCTGCAACAAAAGACACCGCTGGACGAACGCGCAGGATCCGCCGACCGCCGCGATTACAGACGCCTGAGCGCCACGCTCTCCACGGTGTGGTCGGCGCCCTTCTTCAGGATCAGCGTCGCGCGAGGGCGGGTCGGCAGGATATTGTCCTCGAGATTGGCGAGGTTGGTGCGTTCCCAGATCGCGATCGCGGTGGCAGTGGCTTCCTCGTCCGACAACAGCGCGTAGCGGTTGAAGTAGGACTTTGGATTGGTAAATGCGGTGTCGCGCAGCGCCAGGAAGCGCTTGATGTACCATTGCCGCAGCGCGGCTTCGTCGGCGTCGATATAGACCGAGAAATCGAAGAAGTCGGAGACCACGGGCACCGCCTTGCCGTCGCGCGGCAGCTTGCCGGTCTGCAGCACGTTGACGCCCTCGACAATCAGGATGTCGGGCTGGTCGATCTCGGCCCACTGGTTCGGCACGATGTCGTAGGTCAGATGCGAGTAGACCGGCGCACGCACATGGCGGCGTCCGGACTTGATGTCGGACAGGAAGCTGAGCAGCAGCGGCAGGTCGTAGCTTTCCGGAAAGCCCTTCTTCTGCATGATGCCCTGCCGGTCGAGCACGGCGTTCGGATAGAGGAATCCGTCGGTGGTGATGAGTTCGACCTTCGGACGCGGCGACCAGCGCGCCAGCAGGGCCTGGAGCACGCGGGCCGTGGTGGATTTTCCGACCGCGACCGAGCCGGCGACGCCGATGATGTAGGGCACCTTGCGGTCGCGGATGTTGAGGAACTGGCGCTCCGCATAATACAGGCGCTGCATCGCATCGACATAGATCGAGAGCAGGCGTGACAACGGAAGATAAATATCCTCGACTTCCTTGAGATCGAGGCGATCGTGCAGCGAGCGCAGCCGGTCGAACTCGCCCGGCTCCAGCGTCATCGGCGTATCGTCGCGCAGACGCGCCCACTCCTCGCGCGAATAGATGCGGTACGGATTATACTGCTGCTCGGGTGCGCGGATATCCATAACGCGACCTTTCCGTTGCGGCTTATACTAGCCCTTACGCGACGCTTTCTCTTCCAACCCTGACATATTCGTACGCTTGTCGAGCGCCGCTTCCACCTCTTCCAGCTTTACGCCGCGGGCCTTGAGCAAGACAAGGAAGTGATAGAGCAGGTCGGCGCTCTCCGCGATCAGATGCGCGCGATCGTTTTCGACTGCTGCGATTACGGTTTCAACTGCTTCCTCACCGAACTTCTTGGCGCAATGCTCGGCGCCCTTGTCGAGGAGCTTGCGGGTATAGGACGCTTCGCCGCCCGCCGCCGCGCGGGCGTCGATGGTCTCGGCCAGATCGTGGATCGTGAAACGCGGCATCGGAATTACTCGGAAACACGCTTGGCAACACACTTGGCCACGGAGGCCATTCCCCGCTACCTCATGTAGCACTTTTATGAACGGGAGTCGTCATGCATCGAGGCGCATGGCCAGTCCGCGCCGGGCCATGTGCTCCTTGGCTTCGCGGATGGTGAATTCCCCGAAATGGAAGATCGAGGCGGCCAGCACGGCCGTGGCGTGGCCGTCGCGGATACCGTCAACGAGATGGTCGAGATTGCCGACGCCGCCCGAGGCGATCACGGGGACGGCAACGCTGTCGGCGATCGCCCGGGTCAGCGGGATGTCGAATCCCTGCCTCGTGCCGTCGCGGTCCATCGACGTCAGCAGAATTTCACCGGCACCGAGCGAGACCACTTCCTGGGCATATTCGATCGCGTCGATGCCGGTCGAGTTGCGCCCGCCATGGGTGAAAATCTCCCAGCGGTCCCCGCCGGGGCGCTTGACGCGCTTGGCATCGATCGCAACCACCACGCACTGCTCGCCGAATTTTTCGGCCGCTTCCTTGACGAACTCGCGCCGGGATACAGCGGCGCTGTTGATCGAGACCTTGTCCGCACCGGCGCGCAGCAGCGTCTTGATGTCGTTGACCTCACGCACGCCGCCGCCGACGGTCACAGGCATGAAGCAGGCTTCCGCCGTGCGCCGGACCACGTCCAGCATGATGCCGCGATTCTCATGGGTCGCGGTGATGTCGAGGAAAGTGAGCTCGTCAGCGCCGGCGGCGTCATAGGCGATGGCGGCTTCGACGGGGTCGCCGGCATCTCTGAGATCGACGAAGTTGACGCCCTTGACGACGCGGCCGTCCTTGACGTCGAGGCAGGGGATCACGCGCACCTTGAACATGTGTCAGCTCCTGCGCGCGTCGCGGATCAAGGTGAGGGCCGCAGCTGGATCGAGCCGGCCGTCATAGAGCGCCCGGCCGGCAATCGCGCCGGCGAGCTTCCTGGCGCGCGGCGTCAGCATGGCTTTCACATCTTCGATCGAGGCGAGGCCACCGGAGGCGATCACGGGAATCGAGATGGCGTCGGCCAGCGCAATGGTCGCATCGAGGTTAAGGCCCTTGAGCAGGCCGTCACGCGCGATGTCGGTGAAGATGATGGCGGCAACGCCGGCATCCTCGAAGCGCTTTGCGATCTCCAGCACGGTCACTTGCGAGGTTTCGGCCCAGCCTTCGACCGCGACCTTGCCGTCGCGGGCGTCGAGCCCGACCGCAACACGGCCGGGGAATTTCTTCGCGGCAGCCTTCACCAGCTCCGGATCGCGCACCGCGGCGGTGCCGATGATGACGCGGGTGATGCCCTTGTCGAGCCAGGCTTCGACGGTGGCGAGATCGCGAATGCCGCCGCCAAGCTGCGCCGGAATCTTGATCGTCTTCAGCATCGCCTCGACGGCCTCGGCATTCACCGGCTTGCCGGCGAAGGCACCGTCGAGGTCGACGACGTGGAGATACTCAAAGCCCTGCTCGGCAAAGCTCTGCGCCTGCGCGGCAGGATTGAGGTTGAACACCGTCGCACGCGCCATGTCGCCTTGCTCGAGGCGCACGCATTGGCCGTTCTTGAGATCGATCGCGGGAAAGAGAATCATGATTGAGCCAGAATTTTTCCGCGCACAGGGTGCGCTCCCTCCCCCCTTGTGGGGGAGGGTTGGGGAGAGGGGTAAGCCACGGGCACCGCCGTTGCCGCTACCCCCCTCCCGAATGCTGCGCATTCGACCTCCCCCACAAGGGGGGAGGTAACAAGAGCGGTAGGCATCACGGTTTCCATCGCAAAAAGTTCAAGATCAGAGCGAGGCCAAAGCGCTGGCTCTTCTCGGGGTGGAATTGGGTGCCGATGGCGGTGTCCTTGCCGACGATCGCGGTGACAGGCCCGCCATAATCGGCGCGCGCGAGCACGTCCGCCTCGTTGGCGGCGTTGAGGTGGTAGGAGTGCACGAAATAAGCGTGCTGGCCCTTCGGACCGAGCGGCAGCTTGTTCAGCACCGGATGCTCCTGCAGCACGTCGAGCGTGTTCCAGCCCATGTGCGGGATCTTCAGGCTTTCGTCGCGCGGCGTGATCTTCTCGACATCGCCGCCGATCCAGTTCAGGCCATCGGTCGTGACATGCTCCTTGCCACGGGTCGCCATCAGCTGCATGCCGACGCAGATGCCGAAGAACGGCCGCGCCTTGACGCGCACCGCCTCCGTGATCGCCTCGACCATGCCGTTGACGGCGTCGAGCCCGCGCCGGCAATCGGCAAAGGCGCCGACGCCCGGCAGCACCAGACGGTCGGCCTCATAAGCCTGATCGGGATCACTGGTAACGAAGACCTTCTGCGGATTTTCGAGGCTGCGCGCGGCGCGCTCGAACGCCTTGGCGGCGGAATGCAGATTGCCGGAACCGTAATCGATGATGGCGACGCTCATCTTGACCCTCCCGGTTCTGGAAACAACCCGATGATGCCGCCGGCCGGAAGCGGCGGCGGATTCGAGAATTGCTGACCCGGCACGCTGCGGGTCGGCGGCGGGCCGCCGCGATCGACGGCCCATTGATCGTTGACGATGCCGTGCTGCTTCTGGCTCCAGCGCTCGAAGAAGCGGCGCTCGGCGGTGTCCTCGTCATCGCCAACCACCACGTCGAGCTGCCGCCACTTGCCGCGCGACAGCGTCCAGCGACGCAGGCTCGAGGCCTCGAAGCCCATCAGCAGCGCGACGATGAGATCGGCGAAGAAGATCGAGCCGCGTCCGACGCCGAGGCTCGACAGTCCCGCATTGAACGCCGCGACGAAAACCACCCAGCCGATCAGCGCCAGCCACAGCCGATTCCACAGCAGCCAGAACGGACCGAGGATCATCGCCCAGAAATGGAATCCGTCGCGCACGAACACAAACTTGTCGGTCGCGCGCAGATCGGCTCCGGCAGGGGAGGGAGCATGAACTGTGTAGACAGGCATGGTAATGCCCCGTTCTTAAGGATTCAGTGATGCCGCAAGCGGCGCGTGCCGCTAGCCGAAAGAGGTCAGCCGCCGAGCGAGCCCTTGGTGGACGGGATTTCTCCCGCCGCTTTCGGATCGATCGCGACCGCGGTGCGCAGCGCCCGCGCCAGGCCCTTGAAGCAGGACTCGGCGATATGGTGGCTGTTATCGCCATATAGGGTCTCGACGTGGAGAGTCACGCCGGCGTTCATGGCGAAGGCCTGGAACCACTCGCGCACCAGCTCGGTGTCGAACTCGCCGATCTTGTCGCGGGGGAAGTCGGCCTTGAACACCAGGAACGGGCGGCCCGAGATGTCGATGACCACGCGCGACAGCGTCTCGTCCATCGGCATGTGCACGCCGGCATAGCGGGTGATGCCCGCCATGTTGCCGAGCGCCTGCTTGACCGCCTGGCCGAGCGCGATGCCGGTGTCTTCGGTGGTATGGTGGTAATCAATGTGCAAATCGCCCACCGCCTTGACCGTGAGGTCGATACGGGAATGGCGGGCGAGGAGATCGAGCATATGGTCGAAAAAGCCGATGCCGGTCGCGATATTGGCCACGCCGGTGCCATCGAGGTTCACGGAAACCTCGATGTCGGTTTCCTTGGTCTTGCGCTTGATCGTCGCGGTGCGCATTGAAACTAGCTCTCATCCTGGCTCGGGGCCGAAAACGCCGGTCTTTTAACAGCCAAATGACGCCTTCGCTACCGCGGGATCGCCTTGGCAGGCCGGCACTTCCACCTATGGTGAGCGAAATTCGGCCCGGAACGGCCCGTTGTGCCCCCGCCCCCGACCGCCTAAATCAGGCCGAACAACGAGGATCATTCATGCAGGATTCCCAGAACAGCTCGCCAGGCTGGCACGGCACCACGATCTTGACCGTCCGCAAGGGCGGCAAGGTGGTGGTCGGCGGCGACGGCCAGGTCTCGATCGGCCAGACCGTGATCAAGTCCAACGCCAAGAAGGTCCGAAAACTGGGCAAGGGCGACGTGATCGGCGGCTTTGCCGGGGCCACCGCCGACGCCTTTACCCTGTTTGAGCGGCTGGAAGCCAAGCTCGAGCAATATCCGGGGCAGCTGACCCGGGCCGCGGTCGAGCTGGCCAAGGACTGGCGCACCGACCGTTATTTGCGGCGGCTGGAGGCCATGATGATCGTGGCCGACAAGGACGTCTCCCTGGTGCTGACAGGCACCGGCGACGTGCTCGAACCCGAGGCCGGCGTGATGGCGATCGGCTCCGGCGGCAATTACGCGCTGGCGGCGGCACGGGCCCTGCTCGACACCGACAAGGACGCCGAGACCATCGTCCGCCGCTCCCTCGACATCGCCGCCGACATCTGCGTCTACACCAACCGGAATTTGACGATCGAGAGCCTGGCAGCGGGATAGGCCATGGCGCCCGCCTACACCTTCCGCCCGATGACCGCGGCCGATCTACCGATGATCCGGCGCTGGCTGGACGCGCCGCACGTTGCCGAATGGTGGCATGATCCGGAGACGCTCGAGTTCGTCGGCGGCGACCTCGAGCATCCCGACTTGGCGCAGTTCATCGTCAGCCTTGACGGCCGGTCTTTCGCCTATCTGCAGTGCTACCAGATGAGCGATTGGCATGTCAGCTTCGGTCCGCAGCCCGTAGGGACCCGCGGCCTCGATCAGTTCATCGGCGAGGCCGACATGCTCGGATGCGGCCACGGCTCCGCTTTCATCCGCGCCTTCATCGACCAACTCTTTGCCGGCGGCGTGCCGCGCATCGTGATCGATCCCAGCCCCGCCAATCCGCGCGCAATTCGTGCCTATGAGAAGGCTGGATTCGTGCCGCAGCACGAGATCGTTACGCCCGATGGTCCCGCCCTCCTGATGATCCGAGAGCCATGACGCTTGCCGCAACCACCACCGTCAAGACGGCGTTTCCGCCGCTCGCCTGGGCCGGCATCGCGCTGCTGCTGCTGGCGCTGCAGGCCGCGATCCTGTTTGCGATGGGGCGGGTGCCGATCTGCACCTGCGGCTATGTCAAGCTGTGGCACGGCGTGGTGAACAGCTCGGAGAATTCCCAGCATATCGCCGACTGGTACAGCTTCTCGCATGTCCTCCACGGCTTCCTGTTCTACGGCCTGACCTGGCTGCTGTTTGCGCGATTGCCCCTGCTGTCTCTGTCCTGGCCGGCCCGCCTCATCATCGCCATGCTGATCGAAGGCGCCTGGGAGATCGTCGAGAACTCGCCCTTCATCATCGAACGCTACCGCGCCGGCACGATTTCGCTGGATTATTTCGGCGACAGCATCGTCAATTCGGTCTCCGACAATCTGGCCATGATGCTGGGGTTCCTCGCTGCACGCGCGCTGCCTGTCAGTGCGACGGTCCTGCTCGGGCTCGCCTTCGAGATCATGCTGGCGCTGCACATTCGCGACAATCTGACGCTCAATATCCTGATGCTGATCCATCCGATCGAAGCCGTGAAGCAATGGCAATCGGGTCCGCCCATCATCTGAGCTAAAAAGCGACTTGTCCTTAACCGCTTCCCGCCCTAGCTAGACAGACATGACAGACTTCTCTCCCCGCGAAATCGTTTCCGAACTCGACCGCTTCATCGTCGGCCAGGCCGACGCCAAGCGCGCCGTCTCGATCGCGCTGCGCAACCGCTGGCGCCGGCAGCAGCTGGAAGGCTCCTTGCGCGAGGAGGTGCTGCCGAAGAACATCCTGATGATCGGCCCCACCGGCGTCGGCAAGACGGAAATCGCGCGGCGGCTCGCCAAGCTGGCGAATGCGCCGTTCCTGAAGGTGGAAGCGACCAAATTCACCGAGGTCGGCTATGTCGGCCGCGACGTCGAGCAGATCGTGCGCGATCTCGTCGAGGTCGCGATCGCCCAGGTCCGCGAGAAGAAGCGCAAGGACGTGCACGCCCGCGCGCAGCTCGCCGCCGAGGAGCGCGTGCTCGACGCGCTGGTCGGCGCCAATGCCTCTTCCGCGACGCGTGAATCCTTCCGCAAGAAGCTGCGTGCCGGCGAGCTCAACGACAAGGAAATCGAGATCGAGACGCAAGGCGGCGGCAGCGGCATGCCGATGTTCGAGATCCCGGGCATGCCGGGCGCGCAGATGGGGGCGATCTCGATCGGCGATATCTTCGGCAAGCTGGGCGGGCGCAGCAAGACGCGGCGGCTGACGGTCGAGGGCTCGCACGAGATCCTCGTCAACGAGGAATCCGACAAGCTGCTGGACACCGATCAGCTGACGCTGGAGGCGATCAATGCGGTCGAGAACAATGGCATCGTGTTCCTCGACGAGATCGACAAGATCTGCGCGCGTGAAGGCCGTGCCGCCGGCGACGTCTCGCGCGAGGGCGTGCAGCGCGATCTGTTGCCCTTGATCGAGGGCACCACGGTCTCGACCAAGCACGGCGCGGTCAAGACCGACCACATCCTGTTCATCGCCTCCGGCGCCTTCCACGTCGCAAAGCCGTCGGACCTGCTGCCGGAATTGCAGGGCCGCCTGCCGATCCGCGTCGAATTGCAGGCGCTGACCCGCGACGACATGCGCCGCATCCTGACCGAGCCCGAGGCCTCGCTGATCAAGCAATATGTCGCCTTGATGCAGACCGAGGGCGTGACGCTCGACATCACCGACGGCGCCATCGACGCACTCGCCGACGTCGCGGTCGCCGTCAACTCCACCGTCGAGAACATCGGCGCGCGGCGGCTGCAGACCGTGATGGAGCGGGTGCTGGACGAGATCTCCTTCACCGCCCCCGACCGCAGCGGCGAGACCGTCAAGGTCGATGCGGATTTCGTGCAGAAGCGCGTGGGTGATCTCGCCAAGAACGCCGATCTGAGCCGGTTTATTTTGTAATTTTGGGCGGTCACGCTATCAATCGGTTGTCGTCCCTGCGAAAGCAGGGACCCATAACCACCAGCGGTCCTTGTTGAAACAGATAGTAGCTCCAGCCCTGCCTCAAACAGCGTCCTGTGGTTATGGGTCCCGGGTCGCGCTTCGCTTGCCCGGGACGACAGCGGAGGTCGGTCGCGCCAGCTCAGGTGCGGCGTGATCGCGCAAATTCAGAAAAATCCCTGGCGCCTTCTGCTTGTGGTCAACGCCGCCATCCTCGTCGGCGTGTTCGTTCACAAGATCCAGCTGCCGCCTTACGTCCCCTACATCCATCTCGTGGTCGACTACCATTTCGGCTTCATCAAGCGCGCGCTGATCGGGGCCATCGTCGCGCTGTTCACGGACAAGGTGCCGGTCTGGTCGGTGTTCGCGATCGGCGGGGTGACGTGGCTGGTGACGCTGGCCCTCTACGCAAGGCTGTTTCAGAAGAGCTTTGGCTTCACCGCGAAGACGCTGCCGCTGTTCGTCTTCATCGCGGGCTCGCCGTTCTTCCTGAAGAATTTCATGCACACGCTCGGCCATTTCGACGTCTATGGTTGTGCGCTGGCGATCGTCCTGCTGCTGATGCCGGCGGGATCGCTGCTGTTCGTGGCGACGGCTGCGCTGTTCGCGATCGTTCTCGTGCTGATCCACCACATTCACCTGCTGATGTATGTGCCGACGATCGTCACCATCGTCGTGATCAGGCACTATCTCGCTTGCGGGCTCAATCGCGGCAACGTCGCCTTCGGCATCGTCGCCCTGCTCATCGTCGCGGTGCTGTTCTTTGCGGCGCAATTTTTTGGAACGATGTCGATTCCCGAAGCGGATTTCGTCGCGTATCTGAAAACGCGGATGGCCGACCCGTCGCGAACCGACCTGCTGCAATTCGCTTACATCTGGTACCAGCCGCTGGCGAAGGAGGTCTCCGATACCTGGGGGCGCCTGCCGCACAACATCCTCGGCGTGCCCGTGTTCGCGCTGCTGATCTGGCTGCACACGCCGCTGTGGCGCTATTTTGCCAGGCTGATCGCCGCGCTCGCAAGCGAGACGCACCGCCGCCTGGTGCTCGCGGCGTTGATCGGCGTCAGCCTCGCGTATCTCGTGATGTTCGCGATGGTGTTCGACTATTCGCGCTGGATCTCGAACTGGGCGGTCTGCATGTTCCTGATCCTACATGCGGTGAAGATGCTGCCGGCCGCGCGTGAGGCGCCGCTGATTCCGGCAGAGGATCAGAAGACGAATATCTTCGGCCTGATCCTCACGCTGATCCCACGCGTCGGCATCATCCGGCCGTTCTAAAACCTCGCCCGCCTGATCCGGACATACAGCGCGCCCTCGCCGCCATGGCCGATATGCGCGGTCTCGAAGCCGACGACGAAGGCGCGGAATTCCGGCAGGCTCAGCCATTCCGGCACCAGGCGGCGCAGAACGCCGCTTTCGCCGCCGCTGCGGCCCTTGCCGGTGATGACGAGCACGAAGGTCATGCCGTCGTGATGAGCGCGGTGCAGGAAGCCGGTCAGGGCGCGATGCGCGCGGCTCTGGGTCATGCCGTGCAGATCGAGCCGCGCCTCGATCTCGCTGCGGCCGCGCGACAGTTTTGTACGCTCGCGCTTGCCGAGCGGCGCCAGAGGCGGGACGGCCGGTTTTGCGGCGCGCGGCGCCGGTGCAGCAGCGACCGGCCGTGGCGATGACGCAGGCCGCGTGACGAGGGCTGCGGGCAAAGGCTCTGTGCGCGGAGCGGCATGCGCCTTCGCCGCGCGGTGCTTCCGCAGCGGCTTGACCTGCTTGGCAACGACCTCCCACAGCGCGCGCTCCTCCTCGCTCAGCGCGCGGCGGCGCGGCGAGGGGCGAGGCTCCAGCACGGGCGGACGGGACGATCGCTTCATTGCTGCCGATGGGGACGTTTCTTCGCCGGCCGCTGCGGTTCGGAAGCGGGCTCGATCACGGGACGCGGCGTGGGCAGCGGGACTGGACCCGCGATAGCGACCGTGTCGGTCTTGGCTTCCACAGGACCGGCGGCAGCAGCGGGCTTGGCCGTCACCTTCCCAGGATCGGTCTGTGGAAACAGCTTTGCGATCTTCTCCGAGGGCCGCGGATCGGGCACCGGCAGCCGCACAGCCCGCGCCGAGGGATCGAGGCCCTTCGGCACCAGCATCACGAAATGCATGGGATGGCGCAGCCGGCCGGAGACGCGGCCGGCCTCTTGGCCCGCGCCGAAAAACAGATCGGCGCGCGCGGGTCCGATGATGGCCGAGCCGGTGTCCTGCGCGATCATCAGCCGATGGAACGGTGTCTTGGAGCGCTCGGAATCGATCGGCAGCTCGCCCTCGATGAAGAACGGCGTGCCGTAGACATGCAGCGCCTTGTCGACCGCGATCGAGCGTCCCGCCGTCAGCGGAATGCCTTGTGCGCCCACAGCCTCGTCCTTGTCGGAGAGATTGACCTCGCGGAAGAAGATGTAGGCGCGGTTCGCGCGCCGCAGCTCCTTGGCGCCATCAGGGTTTTGCGTCATCCACTCCCTGATCTTCTGCATCGACATCTCTTCCTTCGGAATGATGCCGCGCTCGATCAGGATGCGCCCGACGGCGGTGTAGGGATAACCGTTATAAGCGTCGTAATTGAGCCGAACCGAGCTGCCGTCGTCGAACTTGATCCGCGCCGAACCCTGGATCTGCGCGAACAGCAGATCGGTCGGATCCTTCAGCCAGGCGATCTCGAGCCCGCGGCCGGCGATCTTGCCGTCCTCGATCTCGCCGCGGTCGTAATAGGGCACCAGCTTGCGGCGGCCGATCTTGCGATAGACCGGGCCCTTGTTGGGCAGGCTCACCGAATCCTGCTTGTAGCCGCGCACGAACAGATTCGACGGACGGCGGTAGACCGGAACATTGTAGACGTCGGTCTGCGTGCGCGATCCCTCCAGCACCGGCTCGTAATAGCCGGTGACGAAACCGTCGGGCTCGCCGAGGCGCGAGATCCGCAGCGGTGCGAAGTTCTCCTCGAAGAAGGTCTTTGCCTTGGCGTCGTCGGTGAGCTCAAGCGATTTCGCCGCGCGGCAAGGTTCGTTCAGCGAGCCTGCCAGCGCCTTCGGTTCAGCCGCGCCGGTTTGTGCATTGATCGTCTTGCAGCTGGCGCGGAACGTCTTGTACGCCGCGAGATGATTGTCATCGCTCCAGCCCTTCACGTCCGCCCAGGCCAGCGGCAGATATTGCGCGCCGGGAATTTCGAACGGCAGCGGGAGCTGCGGATAGGGCAAGGCCCGCGGCGGAGCGGCAGGCAACGCTGGAGCATGATGGTGATGGCTGCGATAGTGGCGCCGCGCCGCCTCGGCGCCGAGCGAAAACGACGACAGCACGACGACACCTGCGCAAAGCGCCGTCGCGCCGGTCTTCAGATAGACCTTAATTCGCGCTTCCGGTGCCAACCAGCTTCCAGTTCGGATCGCGAGAGGTGACGTCGCGGGCGAAAGTCCAGATGTCGGTGATGTCGGCGACCGTGTCGGCGCTGCCGTCGACGATGTTGCCGGCCTTGTCCCGGGTGGCCGAGATCATCTGCGAGACGAAGCGGATCGTGAGCTGGGCGGTACGGTCGCGCAGCTCGGCGCCGACGAGCTCGGCCTTGTCGATCGAGACGAAGCGGGTCTCGGTCTTATGCTCGTTCTTCTCGCGCTCCTTGATCGCGGCCTCGAAGCTGTCATAGACGTCCGACGACAACAGGTCGCGCAGCGCGCGGCGGTCGCCATTGGCAAAGGCCAGCACGATCATCTCGTAGGCACCGCGGGCGCCCGAGATGAAATGCCGCGGGTCGAAGGTGGAATCCTTTTCGACGATGGCATCGAGGCCCTGCGCCAGCGCGGTGCCCGGCTCGGTCAGGCCCTTCCAGCGATCGGAGGGTGGGGTCGGCTCGGCCGTCGGCGCCAGCGGGGCCTGGTCGATCACCTTGCCCGGCATGGTCACGACGTTGTTGTCCTGGGTACCCCCGAGCGCATTGCGGGCGGCAGTCCGATCGAACGGCGGCCGCTCGTTGCCGGTGCGCTGCCCGAGCACGCTGCGCAGCCGCAGAAAGATGAAGACCGCCAGCGCCAGGAAGATGATGGTGTAGATGTCCACGTCGGATTCGCTTTCTGGTCTTTGCTTTGGGTCTTTGCTTTGGGGTCGTCGCCGGGAAAATCAATCCGGCCAGTAGACCGTTCCATACGGGAACGGCAAGTCTACATCACCATTTTAGGTCCGCGTCAGGTCCGTGGGATGTAGGCACGAAATCTTGCCCGGCCAATGGCGCCTTTTGGCACAGCACCGAGTGTAGCGCGTTTTATGCTTAAGGGGAAACCCGATCCTGCCCGGAAATCGCGCATCTTCAATCATTTAAGGCGCAGATTTGCGGAAAAGGCAGGATGAACGCGGCAGTTGCGGCGCGGCCGGAATCCCGCCTCCGGGACCGTTCGTCCTTGTGGAACGAGGCGGCCCTATGTTAGCCAACCGCCGCGAAATTCAGCCCAAATCGGGTAAGGAGAGACTCTCATGACCAACGGTAACGGCACCCCTCCCGAGGCGGCCCAGGCTCCCCAGCTCAACGTGCTGGCGCAATATACCAAGGACCTTTCGTTCGAAAATCCGAACGCGCCCAGCTCGCTCCAGCAGCAGAGCCAGCCCCCCCAGATCAACATCCAGATCAATGTCAGCGCCAACAATCTCAGCGAACAGGAGTTCGAGGTGACGTTGTCGGTCGAAGGCAAGGCCGAGACCGCGGGCAAGATCATGTTCTCGTTCGAGCTCGCCTATGCCGGCGTGTTCCGCATCGCCAACGTGCCGAAGGAGAATCTGCATCCGCTGGTCATGATCGAGTGCCCGCGCCTGCTGTTCCCGTTCGCCCGCGAGATCATCGCGACCGCGGTGCGCGACGGCGGGTTCCCGCCCCTGATGCTGGATCCGGTCGACTTCGTCGGTCTCTATCGCCAGAACATGGAGCGGCAAATGGCCGCTCAGCCGAGCGGCCAGGCCTAACCAGCCGGAGGAGCTGGAGCGGGCAAAAACTCGTTCCAGATCGCCTTGTCGCCGAGCGTTGCAATGAAGGCCTTGTGGGCCTCGCGCTCGGCATCGGAAACCCGCGGCGCGAGCGGCACCAGCCGTTGCCGCCGCGGCGCATCACCCGCCGCATTGACGCGAATCTCCTGAGCGTCCGACGCCAGGAGCAGCTGCGACTGCCGCGCCCCGACCAGATCGACATAGACCTCGGCCAGCAGCTCGGCATCCAGCAGCGCGCCGTGCTTGGTGCGGTGTGAATTGTCGATCGCATAGCGCGAGCAAAGATCGTCGAGCCGGTTGGACACGCCGGGATGCTTGCGCCGCGCCAGAAGCAGCGTATCGACCAGCCGCTCGCGCGGGATCGCCGCGCGCTTGATCTTGTCGAGCTCGGCATTGATGAAGCCGATGTCGAACGAGGCGTTGTGGATCACCAGCGGCGCATCGCCGATGAACTCCAGAAACGCATCGACGACCTCGTGGAACAGCGGCTTGGTCGACAGAAATTCGGCCGACAGCCCATGCACCGCAAAGGCTTCCGCCGGCATGTCCCGTTCAGGATTGATATAGACGTGGTACGTCTGCCCGGTCGGCATGCGATTGAGGATCTCGACGCAGCCGATTTCGACCAAACGATCGCCGCGAAGCGGATCGAGGCCGGTGGTTTCGGTATCGAGAACGATTTCGCGCATGTCTTGAGATCAGTGGCGTGAGAGCAGCGTCTTGAGAGCCGTGTGCGGCGGCGAATCAGGCCCGCCGCTGCGGCATCTTAACGACCTCGGCCAGGATGTGGGCGATTTGCGCGCGCACCGGGTCAAGTCCATGTGACGTATCCACCACGAAATCGGCCCGCTTGCGCTTCTCCGCGTCCGGCGTCTGCTTGGCGATGATCGCGTCGAGCTTGGCCTCGTCCATCGTGCCGCGGGCCAGCACTCGCTCGCGCTGGAGTTCCGGCGAGGTCGAGACCACGACCACGGCGTCGACCCGCTTCTCGCCGCCGGTCTCGAACAGCAGCGGGATGTCCAGCACCACGACCGGCGCCTTGGCGGCTTCCGCCGCGGCGAAGAACTTTTGCCGGGACGCACCGAGCATCGGATGGACGATCTGCTCGAGCTGCTTGATTGCGGCCGGATCGTGCACGACGCGCGCCGACAGTTTTGGCCGGTCCACCTTGCCGTTCGCGGTGGTGCCGGGAAAAGCTGCCTCGATGGCGGGCGCCGCTTCCCCCTCATAGAGCTGATGCACGGCTGCATCGGCATCGTAGACGGGCACGCCGGCCTCCGCGAACAGTTTCGCGGTGGTGGATTTTCCCATCCCGATCGAGCCGGTCAGTCCCAGGATCCGCATCAGCGCTCAGCCCTGTCTGTCATTCACACCGCAACTAGCCGCTCGCCTCGCAGGAACGCAAGCAGCGGCAGCAGCGGCAGACCGAGAATGGTGAAATGATCGCCTTCGATCCGCTCGAACAGATGGATGCCCAGGCTTTCAAGCTGATAGGCCCCGACGCTGGTGGTGACGGCGTCACCGGCAGCGTCCAGATAGGCTGAAAGCTCGTCCTCGGTCATCTCGCGCATGGTCATGCGGGCGACCGCGACGTCTTCGAAAACAATCTGGCCGTCATGTGCCACGGCCACGGCGGAATTCAGCTCATGGCTGTTGCCGGCGAGATCGCGCAATTGCGCCAATGCCTGCGGACGGCCTGCAGGCTTGTTGAAAAGACGGTTGCCAAGAGCCAGTGTCTGATCGGCCCCGATCACGTAGCTTCCGGGATGATTGGCCGAGATCGCCTTGGCCTTTTCGCGCGCCAGCAGCAGAGCGATCTCGCGCGGATTTGAAAGCGCTGAAGCGGCTTGAATACCGCGCTCGTCGATATCGGCGGTAACAGCCTTGAACTCCAGCCCGGCATTGGCCAGCAGCATTTTTCGCGCGCTGCTCTGCGAGGCCAGGATCAACGGAGATTTGCCGAGCCACAGACCCATCGCGAAAGCTATCCGGAAGGCCGGTTGCGCTGGCGATCGCTGTAGAGCTTCATGATCGCCGCCGCGGTTTCCTCAATCGAGCGTCGCGTGACGTCCAGCAGCGGCCAATCATGCTTGGCGCTGAGCTTGCGCGCAAACGCAACTTCCTCGGTGACCGACTGCCTGTCGGTATAGGTGTCGTTGCCGGAATCGGTCCCCATCGAGAGCAGGCGATTCTGACGGATCTGGATCAGGCGTTCCGGCGTCGCGTGCAGGCTGACGACCAGCGGCCGCGTCAGCGTCTCCAGTTGCGAAGGCACCGGAATGCCGGGAACCAGTGGCACGTTGGCGGTGCGGATGCCGCGATTGGCCAGATAAATCGACGTCGGCGTCTTGGAAGTGCGGGACACGCCGACCAGGACGACGTCGGCATCGTCGAGGCCTTCGACATGCTGACCATCGTCATGGATCATGGTGTAGTTCAGCGCATCGATGCGCTTGAAATATTCCGCGTTGAGGACGTGCTGGGCGCCGACGCGGCCGGTGGTCGCAGCCCCGAGATAGGCTTCGAACAGCTGCATCACCGGACCGATGATCGACAGGCTCGGAACGTTGATCTCCTTGCACTTGTCCTCGAGCCTGGAGACCAGATCCTTCTCCAGCAGCGTGAACAGCACGATCCCCGGCGCTTCCTCGATTTCGTCGAGCACGCGGTCGAGCTGCTTCTGGCTGCGCACCAGCGGATAGACGTGCTCGACCGGGGTGACGTTGGCGTATTGGGCCGCAACCGCCCGCGCCACGGTGATCAGCGTCTCGCCGGTGGAGTCGGACACGAGGTGCAGATGGAAATAATTGTTCGAGGTTGGCACGAAAACTCTTTGGATGAAGGCGGGGTGATTTGTGGATTTCTGTGGAGCTTAACCCCTTGGAAAGGGTTGCGCGACACCAGGGGCGGGACAAGTGCCAATTTTCTTCACACCGCTGCCCGTCAGGACAAGTCCGGCGCCCTCGCTGCAGGGAAACGGGATTGCGCGGACAACCCCCTTGATAAGCTGCCGACAGAAAGGCGCAAGCCTTTGAAGCTGGCCGACTTATCGCAAGTCGCCAGAGCGATCAGGGATATGTTGATGGATGTGAACAAGCGCGCGTGAACACGCGGACGGAATTGTGTGAGTCCAATCCACGGTCACATAGACTCAAACCTTAAGAATCTAAGATTCTAGATTTGAGGAAGGCGCTACGGACGGATATGTGTGCAGGCAAGACCTTAACGAGTTCTTACTATCCCCAGCGTTCCCTCGGCTGGGTCGGAAATCCGGAAGCAGAAAATGTTTGAAGACGTCTATCTCTGGATCAAGGCGCTGCACGTGATTGCCGTCATCGCCTGGATGGCGGGCATGCTCTATCTGCCGCGGCTGTTCGTCTATCACAGCGAGGCCGAAATCGGCTCGAAGCAGTCCGAGACGTTCAAGATCATGGAACGCCGGCTGCTCAAGGCCATCATCAACCCCGCCATGACCGTCACCTGGCTCGCCGGCCTCTATCTTGCCTGGTCCGGCCATTGGTTCTCATTCGGCTGGTTGCACGTAAAACTGGCACTGGTCCTGGCGATGTCGGCGGTCCACGGCTTTTTTTCCCGCTGGCTGAAGGATTTCGCTGCCGACCGGCGCCCCCGGACCCAGAAATTCTATAGAATTATCAATGAGGTGCCGACCGTTTTGATGATTTTCATCATCATCATGGTGATCGTGAAGCCGTTCTAGGCAAGACGCGCGACGATTAGCTCAGCGCTTCGGCTTGCGGAGCGGGGAGCGATTTTCTATATTATCGATATCCCACCCAACGCAGGCGGATGTGGTTGTGTCTGAGCTTTCCAGAGGCCGGACACCGCATCAGGTTTGAAGCCTCATCGGCACTTAACCTTGCCAGACCTGCGGACCTTATCTTCTCACGTCCGCATTTCAGAGCCTCCTCGCACCCCTCCCAAGGTTACCCCACAGGACCACCCCAATGCGGGAAATTAAACTCGAAGACCTCAAGTCCAAAACGCCGGCCGAGCTCGTCTCGTTCGCGGAGGAGAATGGGGTCGAGAATGCCAGCACCATGCGCAAGCAGGAGCTGCTGTTCGCCATCCTCAAGCAGCTCGCGCTCGCCGAGACCGATATTGTCGGCCAGGGCGTCGTCGAGGTTCTCTCCGACGGCTTCGGCTTCCTCCGCTCGCCCGATGCGAATTATCTGCCGGGCCCGGACGACATCTACGTTTCGCCGTCGCAGATCCGCCGTTTCGGCCTGCGCACCGGCGATACCATCGAAGGCCACATCCGCAGCCCGAAAGAGGGCGAGCGCTATTTCGCGCTGCTGAAGGTCAATACGCTCAATTTCGAGGACCCGGAAAAGGCCAAGCACAAGGTCAATTTCGACAACCTCACGCCGCTGTTTCCGAATCAGCGTTTCCGCATGGAGATCGACGATCCGACGCGGAAAG
Source organism: Bradyrhizobium sp. WSM2793 (assembly GCF_000379585.1). NCBI lineage: Bacteria > Pseudomonadati > Pseudomonadota > Alphaproteobacteria > Hyphomicrobiales > Nitrobacteraceae > Bradyrhizobium > Bradyrhizobium sp. WSM2793. Next base: position 160,884 of record NZ_KB902851.1, read on the forward strand.
ACTTGTCTGCACGCGTGATCGACATCGTCGCGCCGATCGGCAAGGGCCAGCGCGCCTTGATCGTCGCGCCGCCGCGCACGGGTAAAACCGTGCTGATGCAGAACATCGCGCACTCGATCACGCACAATCATCCCGAATGCTATCTGATCGTGCTGTTGATCGACGAGCGTCCGGAAGAAGTCACGGACATGCAGCGCTCGGTGAAGGGCGAGGTCGTGTCATCGACCTTCGACGAACCGGCGGTGCGTCACGTCCAGGTCGCCGAGATGGTGATCGAAAAAGCAAAACGTCTGGTCGAGCATGGCCGCGACGTCGTGATCCTGCTCGATTCGATCACGCGGCTCGGTCGCGCCTACAACACCGTGGTGCCGTCATCCGGCAAGGTGCTGACCGGCGGTGTCGACGCCAACGCGCTGCAGCGCCCGAAGCGCTTCTTCGGTGCCGCCCGCAACATCGAGGAGGGCGGCTCGCTGACCATCATCGCGACCGCGCTGGTCGATACCGGCAGCCGCATGGACGAAGTCATCTTCGAAGAGTTCAAGGGCACCGGTAACTCGGAGCTGATCCTGGACCGCAAGGTCTCGGACAAGCGCACCTTCCCGGCGATCGACATCTCGCGCTCCGGCACCCGCAAGGAAGAGCTCATCACCGATCCGCAGGTGCTCAAGAAGATGTACGTGCTCCGCCGCATCCTCAACCCGATGGGCACGATGGACGCGATCGACTTCCTGCTCGACAAGCTGCGCTCGACCAAGAGCAATTCGGAGTTCTTCGACTCTATGAACACCTGATTGCAGTGCAGTATGAAATTTGAGGGCGCCTTCGGGCGCCCTTTTCGTTGTGCAGCTTTGCTGCAGCGAAGGTGCAGCATGGAGCTGTATCGAAGCGCAGATCCTGGTTTCTCGGAAGATGTTGATATATCTACGCAATACTTGACGCTCGTTGGGCGGACCTTCCAACTGTCGAGATTTTTGCAGCAAATTGCCGGGTCGTTGCTGCGATGCAATATGATCTTTGGTGCGGCAAAGGCGCAGCAAAACCGACCCGCCGCGGTCTAGGGAATGGCCCCGTTTGCCTTTTCGTCGCGAGCCGGACAAATAGGCCATGCATCCGCGAGACCAGACCATCTTTGCGCTGTCGTCCGGCCGGGCGCCGAGTGCGATCGCCGTGGTGCGCATTTCGGGTCCACAGGCCGGCTTGGCGTTGACGACCCTGGCGGGGAAGCTGCCGGCGCCGAGGCAGGCCAGCCGCCGGCTGCTTCGTGACGGCGCGGGCCAGCCGATCGACGATGCGGTCGTGCTGTGGTTTCCGGGACCGGCCAGCACGACCGGCGAGGATGTCGCCGAATTCCACGTGCATGGCGGCCGCGCGGTCCTGGCCGCGCTGTTTGCTGCTATTTCTGTAATTCCGAATACGCGTGCGGCCGAGCCCGGCGAGTTCACGCGGCGCGCCTTCGAGAATGGCAAGCTCGACCTCACCGAAGCCGAGGGCCTCGACGATCTCATCCACGCGGACACCGACCGCCAGCGCCGTCAGGCGCTGCGCCAGCTGCAGGGCCTGCTCGGGGACCGTGCGCGCGACTGGCGCGAGCGCATCATCGAGGCGTCGGCGCTGATCGAGGCCGGCATCGATTTTTCCGATGAGGGCGATGTGCCGGCGGAGCTGAGGGCGCCGGCGGTGCAAGCGATCAAAGCGCTGCACGATGAAATTGCAGAAGTCCTTGCAGCACAGGGACATTCTGAACGTCTGCGCGAGGGCCTCGTGGTTGCGATCGCAGGCGAGCCGAATGTCGGCAAGTCGACCCTGATGAATCAGCTCGCGCGCCGCGAGGTCGCGATCGTCTCGCCGTATGCCGGCACGACGCGCGACGTGATCGAGGTCCAGCTCGATCTCGATGGTTATCCCGTCACGGTGATCGACACTGCCGGCATTCGCGAGACCGATGATCCGGTCGAGCAGGAGGGCGTGCGCCGGGCGAGAGCGCGGGCCGAAGACGCCGACCTCGTGCTGTGGCTGGTGGAGGGGGAGCAGGCCGTCGATCCCAGTGCGATGCGGTCGCCGCGGACGTCTGATGAGGGCGATCCGTCCGGTGGACCGGTCTGGATCGTCCGCAACAAGGTCGACCTGAGCGAGGGCGTCGTACCGCGGGCCGAGTTCGGGATCTCGGCGAGTCGGGGGGATGGTGTCCCGGACCTTGTGGACGCGCTGGTTAAATTCGCTTCTGAGTTTTTCGGAGCCACCGAGGGCGCGCTGGTGACCCGGGCTCGCCAGCGGGATCTGTTGGTCCGGACGTCAGAAAGCTTGCGCCGGAGTCTGGACCTTGTAGAAGACGGCGAGGAGCTTGCGGCCGAAGAGCTGCGCGCTGCCGCTTACGCCTTGGGCCGATTGCTGGGCCGGGTGGATGTCGAAGACGTCCTCGAAGCCATCTTCCAAAAGTTCTGCATTGGAAAGTAAGTCTAGTTCTTCATTGTAGAACTAGCCCTTATTCCATTCCTTGTGTTTCACGTGAAACATTCTACGGCTCGTCGTCGCTCGATATCTGGATCCGCTTCGGAGTTCGGATGGGCACAGCGCGAAGCACGGCGAATGGAAGTTCCCTCTCTCTGCGTCCAAAGGACCGCTTCGGCGGCGCTACGCTCGCTCCCAGTCATTGCGAGGAGCCCTCGCGACGAAGCGATCCAGACTGGCTTCCGAGGAGGGTTTCTGGATTGCTTCGCTTTGCTCGCAATGACGAGTGTGGCGGCTAGCGGATCCAGCATCCACCGGTCGGCACCTTGTCCGGGGGAATGCCGATTTCGTTTCACGTGAAACACGAGAATCCCACTGTCATTCTACTGTGCATGGGGTTGTTTTCGCGAAATCGCTTGGGCCCCCTTGGTTCGTGTTTCACGTGAAACATCCAGCTCCCCAGTTTCTTCTTCCGGCTTTCCCGACACTGAGCTAGAAGTCCGCCATGCGAACAGAGCGAGAGAGCTTCGACGTCATCGTGATTGGCGGCGGCCACGCCGGCTGTGAAGCCGCGGCTGCGGCCGCCCGGATGGGCGCGACGACCGCTCTGGTGACGCATCGTTTCTCCACCATCGGTGCGATGTCCTGCAATCCCGCGATCGGCGGCCTCGGCAAGGGTCATCTGGTTCGGGAGGTCGATGCGCTGGACGGTCTGATGGGTCGCGTGGGCGATGCCGGCGGCATCCAGTTTCGCGTGCTCAATCGCCGCAAAGGTCCCGCCGTCCGCGGTCCTCGGGCCCAGGCAGACCGGAAGCTCTATGCCGCCGCGATGCAGGCCGCGATCCGGCAGACCGAGGGTCTCTCGGTCATCGAGGGCGAGGCTGACGAGCTGACCGTGGCCGATGGCCGCGTCACCGGTCTGCGCCTGGCCGATGGCCGTGAGCTCCGGGCAGGGGCTGTGGTTGTCACCACGGGCACCTTCCTCCGCGGTCTCATTCATCTCGGCGAGAAGAACTGGCCGGCCGGCCGCGTCGATGAGGCGCCCGCGATGGGTCTTTCCGGCTCGTTTGAGCGCGCCGGCTTCACCCTGGGACGGCTCAAAACCGGCACTCCGCCGCGTCTGGACGGCACCACGATCGACTGGTCGGCGGTCGAAATGCAGCCCGGAGACGAGCCGCCGGAGCCGTTCTCGGTGATGACCGAGCGGATCACGACCCCGCAGATCCAGTGCGGGATCACCCGGACCACGCCCGCGACCCATGAGGTGATCCGGGCCAATGTCCATCGCTCGCCGATGTACTCCGGCCAGATCAAGAGCTCTGGTCCCCGCTATTGCCCCTCGATCGAGGACAAGATCGTCCGCTTTGGCGATCGCGACGGTCATCAGATCTTCCTGGAGCCCGAAGGGCTCGACGACAGCACGGTCTATCCCAACGGCATCTCGACTTCGCTGCCGGAGGAAGTCCAGCTCGCGATCCTCGCCAGCATTCCCGGCTTGGAGCGGGTGAAGATGGTCCGCCCCGGCTATGCCATCGAATACGACCACATCGATCCCAGGGAGCTCGATCCGACCCTGCAGACCAAGCGTCTGCGCGGCCTGTTCCTGGCCGGACAGATCAACGGCACCACCGGATACGAAGAGGCCGCCGGGCAGGGCATCGTGGCCGGCCTGAACGCGGCACTGGCTGCGAGCGGGGCCGCACTGACCGTGTTCGACCGCGCAGACGGCTATCTCGGCGTGATGATCGACGACCTCGTGACCCGCGGGATCAGCGAACCTTATCGGATGTTCACCTCCAGGGCCGAGTATCGTCTGACCTTGCGGGCGGACAATGCCGATCAGCGTCTGACCGAGAAGGGGATCGCTTTGGGGTGCGTCGGCAGTGCCCGGACCCAGCATCATCGCGCCAAGATGGACGCCCTGAACGCGGCCAGGGCGCTCTCGAAGTCGCTGGCGATAACCCCGAACGAGGCGATCAAGCACGGACTGTCCTTGAACCGGGATGGCCAGCGCCGATCGGCGTTCTCGCTGATGGCCTATCCGGATATCGGCTGGAGCCAGGTCCGCGCAATCTGGCCGGAGCTGTCGGCCATCGATCCCGTCATCGCCACCCATCTCGAGATCGACGCCAAGTACGATGTCTACCTCGAGCGCCAGAGCGCCGACGTCGAGGCCTTCCGGCGCGACGAGAGGCTGGTGCTGTCGGAGGTCGATTACCAGCAGGTGCCCGGGCTCTCCAACGAGGTGCGTGCCAAGCTGGAGAAGGCACGGCCGTTCACCGTGGGGCAGGCAGGCCGGATCGACGGCATGACGCCGGCCGCGCTTGGCATCCTCGCGGCCTATCTCCGCCGTGAGGCCCGCAAGACCTCGAAAGCGATTGCATAGGCGTTTCACGTGAAACAACGCGGGCCGGCAGGCGGCAGATCTTCATCGCAACGACCTGAGGCGGGCGAGGGGGCAGGACGGCAAGCCGCGCCGTCACAGCCCCAATCAAAGATCGACAAGGCCAGCGCCAACGATCAAGCACTCGATGCGATCATCGCCGCTGACAAGGTCGCGGCGCTCAAGCTTGCGTCCGTTTCACATGAAACGGAAGCCCGACTTGATCGCTACATCGCGCTGCTCCGGGAGTGGCAGGCCAAGACCAATCTCGTCGCGCCCTCGACCCTGCCAAACCTCTGGACCCGGCACATCGCCGATTCGCTCCAGCTCGTCGATCTCGCGCCCGCCGCAAAGCGCTGGGCCGATCTCGGCAGTGGCGGCGGTTTTCCCGGCGTCGTCCTGGCCTGCGCCATGGCGGCGTCGCCGGGCGCGAAAGTTCATCTCGTTGAGCGAATCGCCAAGAAGGCGGCGTTTCTGCGCGAAGCAATTCGCGTCACCACATCTCCAGGAGTCGTACATCTCGCTGAGATCGGGGATAATGTGGATAGAATCACCGGCCCCGTCGATTGCGTCACCGCGCGTGCGCTGGCTCCGCTACATCAACTCATCGGCTTTGCGGAGCCGCTGATGCGCCAGGGCGCAAAGGCGTTATTTCCTAAGGGTCAAGATGTAGAGGCTGAATTGACCGAAGCCGCTAAATATTGGAATATCGAGCCTCGGCTCCACCCAAGCCGCACGGGTGACGGCTGGATCGTGGAGCTCGATGCCGCCGAACGGCGCAGCTGAGGCGCTCAGGGGTTGAGTGGGGAAAATTTCGATGACCGTGATTGACGAGCCGCAGCAAGAGCAGACCCAGGAACCGACCCAGGAACCGACCAGCGAGGTGCCGCACGGCCATCCGCGCATCCTGGCGCTGGCGAATCAGAAGGGCGGTGTGGGAAAAACAACCACAGCGATCAACCTCGGCACGGCGCTCGCTGCGATCGGCGAGCGCGTCCTGATCGTCGATCTCGATCCGCAGGGCAACGCCTCGACCGGCCTCGGCATCGATCGCCGCAACCGCTCATGCTCGACCTATGACGTGCTGATCGGTGAAGCCCCGCTGCGCGAGGCCGTCGTCTCGACCGCGGTGCCGCGGCTCCACATCGCGCCCTCGACCATGGATCTCTCCGGCCTCGAGCTCGAGCTCGGCACCACGCCCGGCCGCGCGTTCAAGCTGCGTGACGCGATCGGCGCGCTCAACAACAACGTCTCGCCGGATGCCGACTACACCTATGTGCTGATCGACTGCCCGCCCTCGCTCAACCTGCTCACGGTGAACGCGATGGCGGCCTCCGACGCGATCCTGGTGCCGCTGCAGTGCGAGTTCTTCGCGCTCGAAGGTCTGTCGCAACTCTTGCAGACGGTGGAGCAGGTGCGCTCGACGCTCAATCCGAACCTGTCGATCCACGGCATCGTGCTGACCATGTTCGACTCGCGCAACAACCTCTCCAACCAGGTCGTCGCCGACGTCCGGCAATTCATGGGCGAGAAGGTTTACAAGACCATGATCCCGCGCAACGTGCGCATCTCGGAGGCGCCGTCCTACGGCAAGCCGGTGCTGGTCTACGATCTCAAATGCGTCGGCAGCGAAGCGTATTTGCGGCTTGCCACCGAAGTGATTCAGCGCGAGCGCGAGCTGCGCGTCACGCATTGACGGAGAGATCCGTAGGGCGGGTTAGCGCAGCGTAACCCGCCGTCTATCTCGCCTCGAACAAGCCGGCGGCGGATGTCGCTACGCTAATCCGCCCTACGTCCTACAAGTTTCGAAATTCAGTTCTGGAGTGCTGTAGCGTGAATCCAAGGGAGCTGGCGATGGCCGACGAAGCGCGTTCGCGACTGGGCCGGGGTCTTGCAAGTCTGATCGGTGATGTCGGCGGCGAGGCCCAGCATGTCGATCGGCCGCGCGCGCAGCGCAAGGTGCCGATCGAGTTCATCAAGGCCAATCCGCGCAATCCGCGCCGCACCTTTTCGGACACCGAGCTGAAGGAGCTCAGCGAGTCGATCAGGCAGCACGGCGTGATCCAGCCGATCGTGGTGCGTCCGGTGAAGGGCGCACAGGACCGCTTCGAGATCATCGCCGGCGAGCGGCGCTGGCGCGCCTCGCAGATGGCCGGCCTGCACGAGGTGCCGATCGTTCCGGTCGACATCAGCGACAGCGACGCGCTGGAGTTCGCGATCGTCGAGAACGTGCAGCGCGAGGACCTCAACCCGATGGAAGAGGCGCAGGGCTACCACGCGCTCGCCAACGAGTTCAAACGCAGCCAGGACGACATCGCAAAAGTCGTCGGCAAGAGCCGCAGCCACGTCGCCAACATGATGCGGCTGACGAAGCTGCCGGCGGAGGTGCAGGCCTTCATCGCAACCGGCGAGCTGACGGCCGGTCACGCCCGCGCGCTGATCGGCGTGCCGGATCCGCTCGCCGCCGCCAAGCGCATCGTCGAGGAAGGACTCAACGTCCGCCAGGCCGAGGCGCTCGCGCATGAAGAGGGCGTGCCGGAGCGCAAGCCGCAGAAGGCGCGCGCCAGCGGGGGCAAGGAGAAAGACCCTGATACGATCGATCTCGAAAAGCGCGTCAGCGATGCGCTCGGTCTCAAGGTCACCGTCAATCACCGCGACCCCGGCGGCTCGGTCCAGATCAACTACCGCAACCTCGATCAGCTCGACGAGGTGATGAAGCGGCTGGCCAAGGGCGCGCTGTAGGCGTCGCCCTCGCTGTCGTCCCCGCGAACGCGGGGACCCATACCGCGTGATTTAGCGATCGGGCCGGGGGCGCAGTACCGGACTGCAAGTCTTCGCCAAACCACTTCCTGTGATTATGGATCCCCGCGTTTGCGGGGATGACAGCGTGGCTCAGCCCCGCCGCTTTGCATTCGCAGCAATGGCCATCAATGTCCGCTGGGCGATGGCGGCGGCTAGCGTGGACTGCTTGCGGGTGTCGAGCGCCGCGGTTGCGAGCTGCTCGATAATGGCGGCGAGCCGCGCCACGCTGAAATTTCGCAGCGCCGTTTCGACCGCGGGCTTACGTGAGAAATGCAGGCGCGGATAGCCGCCGTCGAGCACGGCGGAGGCAGGCTGACCCTCGGCGATCGCGAGCGCGGATTTGTGCAGCCACGCAGCCTGGCGCTGCGCGGCGGAAATGATCACGCCGGGATAGGTGCCGGCGATCATGGCTTTTGCGAATTCGGTCTCGACGATGTCGGGCCGTCCGGCAAAGGCGCCGTCGACGATCGGGTCGAGCTTCAGCTCGGAGGCGTCGGCGACCACGGCCATCACGTCATCCAGCGTGACCTCGCCCTTGCCGTGCGCGTAGAGCGTCAGCTTGCGCAGCTCGTTGCGCGAGGCCTGGCGGTCGCCGCCGAGGAACGACATCAGCGCCGCACGGGCATCCTGCGCGATGCGCAAATTTGCGATGCGCAATTCGTCATCCATCAGCTTGGCGAGGTCGCGCTCCGTGTCGGGATAGCAGCCGATCGCCACGGCGGCCTTGGCCTTCTCGCAGGCTTTTCGCAGCGGCGAATCCGGGCGCAGCTCGCCGGCCTCGATCACGATGCGGCAATCCTTCACGCTCATCTCGGCCAGCGTATCGATGCCGCTGGCAAAGCTGCGCGAGCCGGCGCGGATGCGGATGGCGCGTCGGCCGCCGAACAGCGGCACCGTCAGGGCTTCGTCGACAAGGCGCGAGGGCTCGGCGGAGAGCTCGTCGCCGTCGAGCTTGACCAGCGAGAACGGATCGTTGGGATCATCGACGGCCGATGCGATCAGCGCATCGGCGCGCTCGCGCACCAGGCCGGCATCGGGACCGTAGAGCAGGATGATCGGGCGGCCCGCATCGGGGCGGGCGAGGAAGGCGTCGATCTCTTTTCCACGCAGCGCGACCATCGGGCCCAACTGTCATTCCGGGGCGCGCGAAGCGCGAACCCGGAATCTCGATCTATAATCTCTGGATTCCGGGTTCGCCCTGCGGGCGCCCCGGAATGACGGGAATGCACTACGTGCCAGCGGTGAAGAACGAGGCTAGCCGGGTCGTGATGTTCTCGGCGATCTCGTTGGCGGCACGATCCTCCGCGTCGCGGACGGCGCGGGTGCGGGAGAAGCGCTGATAGGACCCGGGCATGTCATAGGACACGCGCGAGAACGTGGTGCCGGTCATCACCGACTTGCCGGTCGCGACCTCGATCAGATTGTACTGGGCGTCGATGCCGAGGTTTTCGCTGGTCGGCAATCCCGTCGTGGCGCTGACGATCAGCGAAGAACGGCTGGAGGTGAAGCGGATGTCCAGCCGATGGGTCGGCGGCATTCCGGTCGCGGTGCCGTAGAGCTTGAAGGCGAGAGCATTGCGGACTTCGACACCGACACGGGCCTCGCGGGAGGCATTGGGCTTGGCGATCGGCGGGAGCTCGACCCCCATCAGCTTCTCGCGCAAACCGGGGGTGCCGTCGCCACGCTCGGCATACATCGGCTGGAAGCAACCAGCCGTCAGCGCCGCCAATGCGGCGACCGCCAGCAAGCGGGCTGCGATGCGGATCCTAGCCGACAACATTTACGATCCTCTTGGGGACGATGATCACCTTGCGGACGGGCTTGCCGTCCAGGGCCAGTTTTACCGCATCGAGAGCCAAAACGGCAGCCTCGATTTCCGGATTCTGGGCCGCTGTTGCAACTGTGACGTCACCCCGCTTCTTGCCGTTGACCTGGACCACGAGGGTCACGCTGTCTTCAACCAGCAAATCGCGTTCGATTTGCGGCCAATTGGCCTCGGAAACCAGCCCGCTCTGGCCCAGAGCCTGCCAGCACTCTTCGGCAAGGTGCGGCATCATCGGGGAGAACAGCTGGACCAGGATCTGACCGGCTTCGCGGATCGCCCAAGCCAAATCGGGGGTTGGCTGGCCGGGGCGCTGCAGGATCTCCGAGAAGGTATTGGCGAATTCGCGGATATGGGCCAGGCAGACGTTGAAGTGCAGCCGCTCGATTCCGGTGGTGACCTTGTCGAGCGCGCCATGGGCGGCCTTGCGCAAGGCGGTCGCGTCGGGGCCGAAGCTGGCCGGCCGGGCCGCCGGCGCGGCTTTGCCGAGCTCGATGGAATCGTTCACCAGCCGCCACAGCCGCTGGACGAAGCGCGAGGCACCCTGGACGCGCTCGTCGCTCCAGATCACGTCGCGGTCGGGCGGGGAATCCGACAGCATGAACCAGCGGGCGACATCGGCGCCGTAGGTCTCGATGATGTCGTCGGGATCGACCGTGTTCTTCTTCGATTTCGACATCTTCTCGATCGGGCCGATCTGGATGTCTTCGCCCGTCGTCAATAGCGTTGCGCGGCGCCCATTTCCGCCGACCTCGACCTTGACCTCGGCCGGCTGCACATAGGTGCCGTCGGCCTTCTGGTAGGTCTCGTGCACCACCATGCCTTGCGTGAACATGCCGGCGAACGGCTCGTCCAGCGCGATGTGCCCGGTCGCCTTCATCGCGCGGGTGAAGAAGCGGCTGTAGAGCAGATGCAGGATCGCGTGCTCGACGCCGCCGATATATTGGTCGACCGGCAGCATCCGGTTGGCGACGGCGGGCGTCGTCGGCGCGGTCTCGTTCCAGGGATCGGTGAAGCGCGCAAAGTACCAGGACGAATCCACGAAGGTGTCCATGGTGTCGGTTTCGCGCTGGGCTTTGCCGCCGCATTTGGGGCAGGTGACGTGCTTCCAGGTCGGATGATGGTCGAGCGCGTTGCCCGGCTTGTCGAAGGTCGCATCGTCAGGCAGCGTCACCGGCAAATCGGCATCCGGTACCGGCACCACATCGCATTTCGGGCAATGGATGACGGGAATGGGACAGCCCCAATAGCGCTGACGCGAAATGCCCCAGTCGCGCAGGCGGAAATTCACCTGGCGCTCGCCGACCGGCGCGTTGCCGCGCAGCTCGCTTTCCAGACGTTTTGCGACCTCGTCCTTGGCCTGCTCGATGGTCATGCCGTCGAGGAAGCGCGAATTGATCATGCGACCGTCACCGTCATAGGCGGTGTCGGTGATGACAAACGATTTCGGGTCCTGGCCCTCGGGGCACACTACCGGCGTATTGCCGAGATTGTACTTGTTGACGAAGTCGAGGTCGCGCTGGTCGTGCGCCGGGCAGCCGAAGATCGCGCCGGTGCCGTATTCCATCAGCACGAAATTGGCGACATAGACCGGCAGCTTCCAATTCGGATCGAACGGGTGCACCGCACGGATGCCGGTGTCAAAGCCCTGCTTCTCCGCGGTGTCGATGATCGACTGCGCGGTGCCGATCTTCTTGATGTCGGCAATGAACTCCGCAAGCTCAGGGTTCTTCGCGGCGGCTGCCTGTGCCAGCGGATGATCTGCCGAGATAGCCATGAATTTCGCGCCGAACAGCGTGTCCGGGCGCGTCGTGAAGATCTTCAGCTCACTCTCGCCGGCGGGCGTTGTCGCCTGATCCAGCGCGAAACGGACCAGCAGCCCTTCCGAGCGGCCGATCCAGTTGCGCTGCATCAGCCGCACCTTGTCGGGCCAGCGATCGAGCCCGTCGAGCGCGGACAGCAGCTCCTGCGAGTACTTCGTGATCTTGAAGACCCATTGGCTCATCTCACGCTGCTCGACGATCGCACCGGAGCGCCAGCCGCGCCCGTCGATCACCTGCTCGTTGGCGAGCACGGTCATGTCGACCGGATCCCAGTTGAGCTTGCGCTTCTCGCGCTCGGCGAGGCCGGCGCCAAGCATGTCCAGGAACATCTTCTGCTGATGCTTGTAGTAGCTGGGGTCGCAGGTCGCGAATTCGCGTGACCAGTCCAGCGACAGCCCGATCGAGCGGAGCTGCTTCTTCATCGCGGCGATGTTGTCGTAGGTCCAGGCTTTCGGCGCGACCTTGCGCTCGATCGCGGCATTCTCGGCCGGCAGGCCGAAAGCGTCCCAGCCCATCGGATGCAGCACGTTGAACCCCTTGGCGCGCATGAAGCGGGCCAGCACGTCGCCGAGCGTATAATTCCGGACATGGCCGATATGGATGCGCCCGGACGGGTAGGGGAACATCTCGAGCACATAATATTTCGGCCGCGAATCGTCGTTCTTGGAGACGAAGATCGCCTGTTCGTCCCAGAGGCGTTGCCAGCGCGGTTCGGCGTCGCGGGCGTTATAGCGTTCGGAGGTCATGGAATCGTTGGGGTTTTCGTGGGTTCGGCCGTCTCAAGACGGCGGACTAGGCCATAGAAGTCCTTAGGGGGTCAATGGGTTGCCGCGGTTTGGAACCTTGCCGGCGCCTCCGCATAACTACGAAGGTCGGCGTTGGGGTGTGATTAAGGGGTCAATGCCAATTTGCGGCCCGACGAGACCGCATGAGTGCGATGGATTCCAGCTTCGACGAGCCCGATTACGACTATGCCGCGTCCATTGCCGGACGGGCGATGCGGAGCATGGCCGAACAGCGGATTGCGCCGACCCCGGCCAATTTTGCCGTCTGGTTCCTGTATTTCGGGGACGGCCATGAGGATCTGCGCAACGCGATCGATCTCCTGATCGACCACAATCGTCCGTTCGACGCCAGAACCAATCAGGACCTGTTCAAGACCTATGTCGCGCCCCAGGTGAGTGCCGCGGTGGTCGACACGTCCGAGCGGCTGCAGGCGCTCATGGGGGCCGCGAAGGAGTTTCTGGCGACCGCGATCGCCGACAATCATTCGCAGATGCAGGTCATCAGCGAGGTGGCGGACCAGGGCAAGGCCGGCGTCGATCCGAAGGCGCTGGTTGCCCAGCTCATGAACGAGCTGGCGCGGGCCGCCACACGGGCGACACGGCTGGAGGCAGGCTTTGCGGAAAAGACCCGCGAGCTCGACGTGATCCGCGATTCGCTATCGAGGTCCGAGGAGCGCGCCCGGACCGACACGCTGACCGGCCTCGCAAACCGGCGGGCGCTCGACGAATTCCTGCGCAAGGCGCTGGCGACTGCGGCGTGGGGCGAGCCGCTCAGCGTGCTGATGCTCGACATCGACCACTTCAAGAGCTTCAACGACAATTTCGGCCACGGCGTCGGCGACCAGGTGCTGCGCCTGATGGCGAAGGTGCTGCGTGAAAAGGTTCGCGAGCAGGATCTGCCGGCCCGCTATGGCGGCGAGGAGCTGATCGCGGTGCTGCCGGATGCCGATCTCGCCACCTGTGCCGAGATTGCCGAGCGGATCAGGCACGCGCTCGCCGAGTGCACGATCACACGCCGCTCCACCGGCGAGGTCCTGCCCAGCATCAGCGTGTCGATCGGCGTGGCGCAGTACCGGGCCGGCGAAGCGATCACCGATCTCATCGAGCGTTGCGACCGCGCGCTCTATCTCGCCAAGGGCAGCGGCCGCAATCGCGTGGTGACGGAAACCGAGCTCGATCGCGTGGGGACTGCGGGTTAGGCGCTCGCCGCCATCATCATTTCGACGGCGCCGGTCTCGATCGCCTGCACGCCGTGCTCGACGACATTGTTGCGGCCGCGGTGTTTTGCGGCGTAGAGCGCGGCGTCGGCGGCTTCGATCAGGTCGCCGGGACGCAAGGCTTCGTTCGGCTTCGTCGCGGCAACGCCGATCGAGACGGTGACGATCATGTGGGCCGAGGTGATGTGCGGCAGGCACAGCTTCAGCACGGCCGCGCGGGCCAGCTCGCCGATTTCCACGGCGCGGTTCACGTCGGTGTTCGGCAGCAGCAGGCAGAACTCCTCGCCGCCATAGCGTGCCGCGAAGCCCATCGTGTCGGCGGCGATGCCGGACAGCGACTCGCCGAGCCTGGTCAGGCAGGAATCGCCTTCGAGATGGCCATAGGTGTCGTTGAACAGCTTGAAATGGTCGACGTCGATCATCAGCAGCGCGAGGTCGCTGCCATATTGCTGCGCGCGCATCCACTCGAAGTCGAGCCGGCTCTGGAAGCCGCGCCGGTTGGCGAGCCCCGACAGCATGTCGATCGAGGCCATCACCGTCAGCCGGTCGTTGCTCGCGATCAGCTCGCGCTCGCGCTGGCTCAGCTGCGCCGCCATCGCGTTGAACGCGCGGGCCAGCGGCACGAACTCGGCCGGCAGGCGATTGCGCGCCGCGCGCGCCGACAGATCGCCCTCGCCGAGACGCTTGGCCATGTCGACGAGCATCTCGATCGGCTTGATGACGAGCTTTTCGGCGGCGATCAGCGCGCCGAGCAGGACGAACACGACGACGAAGGCGAGCTGGAGATAGGCGGTGCGGATGTCGCGGTTGACCGCCGCGGACACCTTGTCTTCGTCGATGCTGGCGATCAGGCGGGCGTTGGTGCCGGAGATGCGGATGTAGCTGACCGCGCGGCGCGAGCCGTCGGCGGCGAGGAAAGACAGTGAGCCTTCATCCTGGTCGGAACGCAGCGCCCTGTCGGCGATCGCCGACATCAGCGGCATGTTGTCGAGCGGACGGCCGACTGCGCTGTGCTGATCGGCCGGCGCGGCCAGCACGGTGCCTGTGCTGTCCACCAGCACGGCCGTGATGCCGGCGCGGCCGCCCAGATTGCTCATGACCTTCGACATCCAGTCGAGATTGACCGTGGCAAGGACGACGGCATCGGACACGCCGCTGAAAGCCGATACGGGATAAGCCGCCATCACCGTCGGTGCTGCTATCGGCCGCGACAGGATGAAATCGCTCAGCACGAAGCGGCCGCTCGTTTGGGCCTGCTGAAAGTAGGGCCGGTCGCTCAGGTCGAGGCCGACATACATATTGTTCGTCGCGCACTGGATGCGCCCGTCTGCGCCGGCGATCAAAAGCGTGCGGATCCAGGGCAGGTTCGACGGCAGGCTCGCGCGCAGCACGTCGCAGCTCTTGCTGACGCCGCCGGCGGAGGCGCGGATGAAGGCCTCCGATTTCAGAATGGTCTCGACCGACGAGATCACCTCGCGTTGCGCATCGGCGCTGTGCCGCGCGACGGTGGTGAATTCAACCGTGGCCTGTGCGATCTGGCGGGTGCGGGTATCTTCGAGCGAACGGATGCGCTCGAGCATCAAGGGCGCCACCAGAATCACCGCGAGCAATGCAAGCCGCGCCCGGATTCCGAGAACCTGCTTGAGTTTCGCTCGTTTGCGGTTGAGACTGATTGTTGCCATCTTCGCTACCCACCCCGTCGGCCAAGGTAAAGCGAAGGGTTCAAAAACTCTTTCTTGAACTCGGTAAAATTGGACTTACCTCGGTCAGGATCACAGCCAATCGACGTCATGACAGAAGCCAACGGCGCGCCGATAACCGGCCATTCACCAAACGCGCTCGCCGCGGTCGAAGCCGAAATCGCCCGTGCCTGCAAGGATGCGCGGCGCGATCGCGCCTCCGTGACGCTGATCGCGGTGTCCAAGACTTTCGCCGCGGATGCAATTACCCCGGTTATCGACGCCGGACAGCGCGTATTCGGCGAGAATCGGGTGCAGGAGGCCAAAGGCAAGTGGCCTGCGTTAACGTCTGTTTACTCGGGCATCGCGCTGCATCTGATCGGACCGTTGCAGTCCAACAAGGCGAAAGAGGCGGTCGCGCTGTTCGATGCGATCCATTCGGTCGACCGTCCGAGCATTTGCCAGGCGTTAGCCAAGGAAATCGAATCCCAGAACAAGCACCCGCAACTCTTCGTCCAGATCAACACCGGCGAGGAGCCGCAGAAGGCCGGCATCGCGCCCGGCGAGGCCGACGCCTTCCTCGCCAGCTGCCGCGACACCTATGGGCTGACGATCTCTGGATTGATGTGCATCCCGCCGGTCGACGAGCCGCCGGCGGCGCATTTCGCGCTGACCGCCAAGATCGCCGCGCGTAATGGATTGACCAATCTCTCGATGGGCATGAGCGCGGATTTCGCCAATGCCATCATGCTAGGTGCCACCCATGTGCGCGTGGGGAGTGCGATCTTCGGGCATAGATAGTTGTTGTCGTCCCTGCGAACGCAGGGACCAATACCGCGTGATCTCCGATTGATAGGTGGTCTTCGTACCGGCGAAATTCAGGTAACTCCCAATCCTCGCCAAACTTCTCCCTGGGGTTATGGGTCCCTGCGTTCGCAGGGACGACGGCGGAGTGGGTCGGGCCTACACAAACCCCACCGATACCTTCCCGAGCACGCCAAAGTCCGCCGCGAGATGATCGCCGGCCTGGATCGGCAGCGGCGGATGGCACGTGCCTGTGGTCACCACCTCCCCTGCCCGCAAGGTCAGTCCAAGCCCGCGCAGCTCATTGGCGAGCCAGGCGAGCGCTACGCGGGGATCGCCGAGCACGTTCTTGCCGTGGCCGACATAGCGCTCGCCGCGCAGCATAATCTTTGGCCGCTCCTCGACGAGATCCATCCCACGCCAGTTCGCAGTCGTCGCCGCGCCCAGCACGAACAGATGCGCGCAGGCATTGTCGGCGATCAGCTGCGCCTCGCCCGCACTGGCGAAATCGGCAAACCGCGAATCGGGAATCTCGATCGCAGGATGGAAGGTGTCGACGGCGGCGAGCACCTCATCGACGCTGTAGGGCGTTGCACGCGGCGGCAGATCGCGGCCCATGCGGAAGGCGAATTCAGGTTCGCCGACGCGCATCTCGTTGCCCTTCATCGACGCAGTCCCGCCATCGGCGATCACGGTGTCGCTCATGATGCGACCGGCCAGCGGTCCCGTGACGTTGATGTGCTTCTGTCCTGATACGCTCGTGGCCGCGATCTTCCAGCCGAGCAATGTCCCGCGCGACAATGTTTCGAGCCCGGCCTGGATGGCGTAGCCCTCCGTGCGGCTCTGCGGCCGCAGCTGCGGCTCCAGCACCTCAAGCTTGGTGCCGTCGCGCCAATGTTGAACGAGGGTGCGCGAGGCGGCCGCGATATGATCCCTGTCGAGCATGCATCCTCACCCGATGATGATTGTTGTTCGTGGCCCCAATCGCCGCAGCAATTGCAGCATCGCAGATTTCGTCATGGAGACGCAGCCCGCGGTCGGGCCGAAATTGTCGCGGGCCAGGTGCAAGAATACCGCGCTGCCGCGGCCGGCGACCCGCGGTCGCGTGTTGTGGTCGATTTCGATGATGAAGTCATAGAGATGGTCGGCCCGCTTGAGCCGGTCACCGCCCTGCCCCTCGTCGAGCCGGATTCCCTGGTTGTAATGGCGATCCCTGGGGTCCTCGCACCAGGCGTCTTCTGCGGTGATGATCCGGACCGGCAGGAAGCTTTGCGGACGGCTGTGCCGGTCGCCCCGCCACCACAAGCGCCTGGGACGGAAGCTGCCCCTGGGGGTGCCGCCGTCGCCCTCGCGCTTGTTGGCCAGGATGCCGCCCCGCCCCAGCGCAACCGGTATGGTCAGCGATCCCGCCGTCAGCCAGCCTCGGCGCGGATTCCCGGCCGCAGGCTTAACGCGGATCACAGAGAGCGGTCCGGCGCTTCGATTCTTGGTGTAACTGACTGAAGCTGCTTTATTTTTCATGTGAACGTGCAATGTCGAATTCATTACAGGACATTCATCAAACCGGCCTGCTATTCTGAGTTAGAGTGCTTCTGGCTTGTGAATCGGTAACAGCCCACTACTTCAACACGAACAACAATAATAACGGCGACCCCTAAACTTCCCCTCACGGCTGGGTGCAGCAAGGATGCGCGCCGAGCCGGACCCCAAAAGGATGACCCCCTATGGCCAATGCCCGCAAGATCCTGATCGTGGATGACGATACCGATCTGCGCGACACGTTGGTGGAGCAATTATCGCTACACGAAGAATTCGAAGCTTCCGCGGTCGATACCGGCGCCAAAGGCGCGAGCGCGGCCAAGGCCAATGCCCCCGATCTCGTCCTGATGGACGTCGGCCTGCCCGACACCGACGGCCGCGAAGTGGTCCGCTCCTTGCGCAAGGGCGGCTTCAAGGCTCCGATCATCATGCTGACCGGGCACGACACCGATTCCGATACGATTTTGGGGCTTGAATCCGGTGCCAACGACTATGTGGCAAAGCCCTTTCGTTTCGCCGTTCTGCTGGCCCGCATCCGCGCCCAGCTGCGCCAGCACGAGGCCAGCGAGGACGCGGTGTTCTCGGTCGGCCCCTACTCCTTCCGGCCCGGCTCCAAGATGCTCACCGCCGCCAATGCGCGCAAGGTGCGGCTGACGGAGAAGGAGACCGCGATCCTCCGCTTCCTCTACCGCGCCGGCCAGATGCCGGTCTCGCGCGAGACCCTGCTCCAGGAGGTCTGGGGCTATAATTCCGGCGTCACCACCCACACGCTGGAAACCCACATCTATCGCCTCCGCCAGAAGATCGAGAAGGATGCCGCCAACCCGGAAATCCTGGTCACGGAAGCCGGTGGCTACAAGCTGGTGCCGTGATACGCTCGAAGGGCGTGCGAATCGTTTTAGATCGCATGCCTTTGAGCCTCGGATCTGAATGTCAATCGACGACGACGTAGCGCTTCTCGAGCGTGTCCCGACATTGCGCCTGTTGGGAGACGCCTCGTTGCGCATGCTGGCGATCGGCTCCGAGCAGCGTAACTTCGTCCGCGGCGATACCCTGTTCAATCTCGGCGATGACGCCGATGCCGGCTTCGTGGTCCAGCGCGGTGCCTTCCGGGTCGATGACGGCGCCGGCGCCGAGATGATCGCAGGTCCCGGCGCGCTGATCGGCGAGCTTGCGCTGGTGGTGCCGATGAAGCGGCCGTCGAGCGCGATCGCGCTGGAGCATTCCTCCGTCATCCGCGTCGCACGCAGCCTGTTTCAGCGCGTGCTCGAAAGCGACCCCGCCGCAGCGGTTCGGCTGCGCGATGAATTCGCGGTCCGCTCCAGCCAGATCGCCAGTGACATCCTGATGGCGGGTGCGAAGCTGACGAGCTGACGTCGTAGCCCGGATGAAGCGCAGCGCAATCCGGGATTCTGGCGTGCGGAAAAACTGTCCCGGATTTCGCTGCGCTCCATCCGGGCTACGGGAGGTCACACCTCCAGCGTCACCGTGACAGGCACGTGGTCCGACGGCCGCTCCCAGCTCCGCGCATCGCGAAGAATCCTGAAATCGCTGACCGCATCCTTCAACGCGCGCGAGACCCAGATGTGGTCGAGCCTGCGGCCGCGATCGCCGACGGTCCAGTCGGCGGAGCGGTAGCTCCACCACGTGTAGACTTTTTCCGACATCGGAATCCGCTCGCGCGCGACGTCGATCCATTCGCCGGCGGCCAGCGCGGCCTGCAGCTTCTCGGTTTCGATCGGCGTGTGCGAGACCACCTTCAGAAGCTGCTTGTGCGACCACACGTCGTTCTCATGCGGGGCGACGTTGAGATCGCCGACCAGGATGTGGCGATCCTCCCCGCGCGGATGCAACGGCTCGCACGCCGTCATCTCGTCGAGGAAGCGAAGCTTGTGGTCGAACTTCTCGTTCAGCGCGGGATCGGGAATGTCGCCGCCGGCGGGCACGTAGAAATTATGCACGACCAGCGGCTTTGCGACGTTGGCCTTCTCGCCGAACGATACGGAGATGTGACGCGAATCCACCTTGTCGCAGAAGGTGCGGATGTCCGTCGATTCGAACGGAATCTTCGAGACGATGGCGACGCCGTGATAGCCCTTCTGCCCGTTCAGCGCGATGTGCTCATAGCCGAGCCGCTTGAAGCGCTTCAGCGGAAAGGCATCGTCGATGCACTTGGTCTCCTGCAGGCACAGCACGTCCGGCCGCGCGCTCTTGAGGAATTTCGCGACCAGATCGATGCGCAGCCGCACCGAATTGATGTTCCAGGTTGTCAGGGAAAAACGCATGGAGGATGCGTCTTAGCATGGATTGGCGCGGGGAAAATGCTTGTCCACAGCGCGCTCTCGTAGGGTGGGCAAAGCGAAGCGTGCCCACGTGCCTGCCATGAGGCGAGAGATCGTGGGCACGGCGCAAGTGCGCCTTTACCCACCCTACGAGACCTATCCCGGTGCCGGGCCGTAATTGGTGAAATCGATCTTGAACATGCCGGGATCGAGCTTCTTGCTCGAGTCCAGATTGTAGACCGCGATCGTGGTGTCGTAGCCCTGCGGATCGGTGACGGTCCATTGCTTCAACTGACCGTCCTTGGCGCCGAACATCAAGAGGAGGCGGCTGGTGCCGACCAGCGCCTGCTTCTCCTCGATGGTGACGCTGACGAAGACGTCGTCGGCCGAGACGCCAACGACATTGGTGTCCTTCATCAGGTCGATGCGATCCGACAGCAGGAAACGCAGCGGCGTCTGCGACAGCGGATAGACGTCCTGGGTCGCGAGCTTGCGGTCGCGCACCACCAGCGAGGATCCGTCGGCGACAATGTCGATCGGGCTCGGCGCGTCATATTCGAAGCGCACCTTGCCCGGTTTCTGGATGTAGAAATCGCCTTGCGTCTTGCTGCCGTCGGGGCCGACCTGGACAAAATTCCCGACCAGCGTCGACAGCGACGACAGATAGGCACTGACCTTGGCCGCCTGCGCCTTCTGGTTGGCATCGAAGGTCTGGAAGATGCTGCTAGGCACGTTGCGGCGCGGATCCGGGATCACCGGATTCGGCGGCGCCTGAGTCGCGCCGGTGACAGCGGGCCCGCCGGCGGACGTTCCGCCGTCGCGGCCCTTCGGCGCGGGTTTCGGCACTGGAACGTTCTGCGCGAACGAGGACGCCGTCACCATCGCAGCGGTGACGAGAAGCACGCCGGCCACGCGCGCGCTTCGCGCAGCGATGGTGGCAGCGAATCGAATGTCCGGATGTCTGATCAACGCGTCGTCCTAACGTGGCTGGGCGTCTTTTAGCGTGATTTCGGGCAAAAGCAGATAACGATTTCGCGTGAAATGATGTCTGGAGGCGGCTGCCTCACATATGGCTGTCTTCTTCCTCGACCAGAATCTCGCGCTTGCCGGCGTGGTTGGCGGGTCCGACGATGCCTTCCAGTTCCATGCGCTCCATCAAGGATGCGGCGCGGTTATAGCCGATCTGCAGGCGGCGCTGGATGTAGCTGGTCGAGGCCTTGCGGTCGCGCTTGACGATCGCAACGGCCTGCTGGAAGAGGTCGCCGCCGCCATCGCCACCCATGCCGGTGGCGTCGAACACCGCACCGTCCTCGTCCTCGGTGGGCTCTTCGGCCGTGACGGCTTCGAGATATTCCGGCTGGCCCTGCGTCTTGAGGTGACGCACCACCTTCTCGACTTCGTCGTCGGAGGCGAAAGGTCCGTGCACGCGGCTGATGCGGCCGCCGCCCGCCATGTAGAGCATGTCGCCCTGGCCGAGCAGCTGCTCGGCGCCCATCTCGCCCAGAATGGTGCGGCTGTCGATCTTGGACGTCACCTGGAAGGCGATGCGGGTCGGGAAGTTCGCCTTGATGGTGCCGGTGATGACGTCGACCGACGGACGCTGCGTCGCGAGGATCACGTGCAGGCCCGCGGCGCGCGCCATCTGCGCGAGGCGCTGCACCGCGCCTTCGATGTCCTTGCCGGCGACCATCATCAGGTCGGCCATTTCGTCGACGATGATGACGATGTAGGGCAGCGGATCGAGCGAGAGCTTCTCTTCCTCGTAGATCGCCTTGCCGGTTTCCTTGTCGAAGCCGGTGTGCACCGTGCGCGTCGGCTCTTCGCCCTTGGCCTTCAATTCGAGCAGACGCGTGTTATAGCCGTCGATGTTGCGCACACCGAGCTTGGCCATGTTCTTGTAGCGCTCCTCCATCTCGCGCACGGCCCATTTCAGCGCGACCACCGCCTTCTTCGGATCGGTCACGACGGGCGTGAGCAGATGGGGAATGCCGTCATAGACGGAGAGTTCGAGCATCTTCGGATCGACCATGATCAGGCGGCACTGGTCCGGACGCAGCCGGTAGACCAGGCTGAGGATCATGGTGTTGATGGCGACCGATTTGCCGGAGCCGGTGGTGCCGGCGATCAGCATGTGCGGCGTGCGCGCGAGGTCGATGATCACAGGATCGCCGCCGATGGTCTTGCCGAGGCAGAGCGGCAGCTTCGCCACCGTCTCGGTGGCTTCCTTGGCGATCAGCAGCTCGCGCAGATAGACCTTTTCGCGATGCGCGTTCGGCAGCTCGATGCCGATGGCGTTACGGCCGGGCACGACGGCGACGCGCGCCGACAGCGCGCTCATCGAGCGGGCGATGTCGTCGGCAAGCCCGATCACGCGCGACGATTTGATGCCGGGCGCCGGCTCGAGCTCGTACAGCGTGACCACGGGGCCCGGATTGGCTTTGACGATCTCGCCGCGCACGCCAAAGTCCTGGAGCACGCCTTCAAGGGAACGCGAATTGGCTTCCAGCTCGGCCTTGCTGAGCGGCTGGCGATCGCCGGCCTTGGGCGCGGCCAGCACGGAGACGGACGGAAGCTCGAACTTGTCGGAGGATTTCTTTGCGGCGGCTTTCGGGGCAGCCTTCTTGCGCGGGGCGCGCGCGGCGGGCTCCTCCTCTTCCTCCTCGTCTTCTTCCTCTTCCTCGTGCTGATCCTCGTAGTCCTCGTCCTCGGACTGCGGCGAGATCGAGGGCGCGGCGCGGCCGCCGCCCAGATTCGGCTCCTGGCGGCTGAACGCGACGGCCTTGGTCTTCGGACCGCTAGAGACCAGCGAGCGGTAAGCGGCACCGCATAGCCAGATCAGCCGCGCCTTCGTGCTCATCAGCGCATGGAACAGCCAGCCCAGCGACACCGAGCCCCGATCGTTCTCCTCGTCTTCGTCGAGCGGCTTGTCGTCGTCCTCGATCTCCGAGAGCTCGTCGTCGTGCTCGCGGGCGCCAAGACCGCATGCGATCAGGAATGTCGCGGCCATCGCAGCGAACAGGATCGTGCCCAGCACGATGCGATAGATCGTGCCGGCCGGCCCGAAAATCACTGCGGGCGCGCGTACGAGCGCATCGCCGACCACGCCGCCGAGGCCGGTCGGCAGCGGCCAGGCGCCGCCATGCGGCCAGCAGCTGACGAAGCCTGCCGCGATCACCGTGCAGAGAATCCAGGAGCCGAGCCGGAGCGCCTCGCGGTCGAACGGGCGGTGGGTCATCATGCGCCAGCCCCAGACCGCGACGGTCAGGACCAGCATGATGGCGCCGAGCCCGAGAATCTGCATCGCAAGGTCGGCGCCGATCGCGCCGGCATAACCGAGAATGTTGCGGATCGGCCTCGAGGTCGCGTGGCTCAGGCTGGGGTCCTGCACCGACCAGGTCATCAGCGCTGCCGAGGCAACGCCCGACAACGCGATCAGGCCGAAGCCGGTGAGCTCGCGCACGCGCCGCGCCAGTCCCTCGCGGATCGAGGGCGGCAGATGGCCGACCAGTGGAATGACACGTTCGATTGCCGACATGCTCATGGGCCCCGCCTAACCCAGAGTCTCGACCAGCCGGTGCAGCGCCTGCGCCGTGGTCTCGCCATCTTGCACCAGCGCCAGGCGAATATAGCCTGCACCGGGATTGAAGCCGTCGGGCTGTTGCCGCGCCAAAAAGCTGCCGGGCACCACGCGCACGCCTGCTTCCTTGAAGAGTTTCAGCGTCACCGACACGTCATCTCCAATCTCGGACGTGTTGAGCCAGACGCAGAAGCCGGCATCAGGCCGGCGATAGCCGTAGCGGTTGCCGATGATCTGGTCGGCGAGATCGAACTTGATCCGGTAGAGCCGGCGGTTCTCCTCGACATGCGCCTCGTCGCCATAGGCAAAGGTCGCGACATGCTGTAGCGGCACCGGCACCTGCGGCGCCGCGATGTTGCGCAGCTCCAGGAACATGCCGATGAATTTCTTGTCGCCGGCGGCAAAGCCGACGCGCAGGCCCGGCAGGTTGGAGCGCTTCGACAGTGACTGGAACGCAGCCACGCGGGTGAAATCGGGGCCGGCGCATTCGAGCGCACTGCCCGGCGCTTCGCGGGTATAGATCTCCGAATAGCATTCGTCGCTGAGGACCATGAAGCCGTAGCGATCGGCGAGGCTCTTCAGGCGCGTGAAGTAGTCACGCGAGGCGACCGAGCCCTGCGGATTGGCGGGGGAGGCCAGATAGAATGCCACCGTGCGCGCCAGCGTCGCCTCGTCGATGGCATCGAGGTCAGGCAGGAAGCCGTTCTCGACCGTGGTCGGCAGGTACACCGGTTCGCACGCTGCAGCACCCGCGCCGGCGCCGTAGACCGGATAGAACGGGTTCGGCATCAGGATCGCCGGTTTGCCGGGGCGCGGGCCGACATAGCGGACGGCCGCGATCGCGGCGAGGAACAGCCCCTCGCGGCTGCCATTGAGGACGAGCATCTCGCTCTTGGGGTCGAGCGGTCGCGGCAGCTTGAAGCGCGACGACAGCCAGGCGCTCGCGGCCTGGCGGAACGGGTCAGTGCCCTGATTCATCGGGTAGCGGCCGAAATCGGCGATGTGCTTGGCCAGCACCGGGCCGACGAAATCGGGCACGTGGTGCTGCGGCTCGCCGACCGCGAGCGAAATCAAGGGCTTGCCGGGTTGATGCGGCGCCAGCAGCTCGTTCAGCCGGACGAAGGGCGAGCGTCCGGTATCGGAGCTTCCACTGGCCTGTGGCGCACGGGATGAAGCGGTCATGACCATTCTGGGCGCCAGCACTCTCGGAACAGCCGGTCGCGCGAAGGCCCCGGCGGGAAGCGGTTCAGTTCACCATAGATAGGGCGAGGTTAAGACGCGATTAACCATCGGCGGGCGGGTCCGTCCAGAGCAGGAATAATGAGGCCGGATAACAACGGGATGCGAGGCCCCCAACCTCTCCCGCTTGCGGGAGAGGTCGGCGCGTAGCGCCGGGTGAGGGCTCTCTCCTCTTGGGGGTTCTCACCCGCGGAGGCACCCCCACCCCGCCCTCCCCCGCAAGCGGGAGCGCACCGTCACCTTGGTTTGATTCGAACTTCAGCGCCCCGGCAGCTTCTCGAATATCTTCATGCCCGCCGGGATCGCATGGAATTCTTGGATGTCGCAGGTGTAGATCGCCATCTGCGGATGGAACTGGGTCGGATCATCCAGCGTGCCGACCTTCACGACCACCGCCGGCAGTCCTGGAACCTTGGTCACCAGATGGGTGCCGCATTCGGCGCAGAATTCGCGCGTGACGGCGCGTTCGAGATCCTTGCGCGTGAACTGCTTGGGCTGCCCCAGGGTGTAGCTGAAGCCGGCCACCGGCATCGCGATGAAGGTGTTGGGTGCGCCGCCCGAGATGTACTGGCACTCGCGGCAATGACACTGGGCCTGCATCATCGGATCACCTTCGGCTTTGTAACGCACTTCGCCGCAATAGCATCCGCCTTCCAAGCGCATGACGACCTCCCCGATTATCGTTTCTTGTGGTCGATATTTCTGCGCCGGCGGTGCGGAATGGCAATCCTTTTCTTGGCTGTGAAATCAAAAAGCACCCTGCCAAAAAGAAAGGGGCTCCAGCTTGCGCTGGAGCCCCTCAACGGTCAGGGCATTGCCGGGTATGTGCCCGAACCGTAGTTCTGGACGTGGTCTCCGAGGAGACCGCGCCCGGGAGGAGACTTACATGTTGTAGGCGCGCTCGGTGTGCTCGGTGATGTCGAGGCCTTCACGCTCGCTCTCGACATTGGTCCGCAGCCCAACGATCACGTCGACGACCTTGTAGAGGATCGCCGAACCGATGCCCGACCACACCAGCGTGGTGCCGACGCCCCAGATCTGGGACATCATCTGCGCCGCGAAGTCGTAGTCGCCGACCTTCGGCGGGATCGCGGTGTAGTCCATGACGCCAGCGCCACCGAGGGCGGGGTTGACGAGGATGCCGGTGCCGATGGCGCCGACGATGCCGCCGACGCAGTGCACGCCGAACACGTCGAGGCTGTCATCGTAGCCGAGTGCGTTCTTCACGACGGTGCAGAAGAACAGGCAGACTACGCCGACGATGAGGCCGAGGACGATCGCGCCCATAACGCCGGAGTAGCCGGCCGCAGGGGTGACCGCCACGAGGCCCGCGACAGCGCCGGAGATGACGCCGAGCACCGACGGGTGACCCTTGATGATCCACTCCGCGAACATCCACGACAGCGCGGCGGCTGCGGTGGCGACGAAGGAGTTGGTCATGGCGAGGGCGGCGCCGCCATTGGCTTCGAGGTTGGAGCCGGCGTTGAAGCCGAACCAGCCGACCCAGAGCAGCGAGGCGCCGATCATCGACATGGTCAGCGAGTGCGGGGCCATCAGCTCCTTGCCGTAGCCGACGCGCTTGCCGATCAGGAGAGCGCCGACGAGGCCTGCGATGCCGGCGTTGATGTGCACCACGGTGCCGCCCGCGAAGTCGATCGCGCCCTTCTTGAAGATCCAGCCGGCGTCGGCATTAATCTCGTCGAGCTTGGCCTGCGCCGCGGTCTTCGCGGCCGCATCAGTGGCAGCAGCGAGCGCCTTGGCCGCATCCTGGATCAGGTCCGGACCCTGCCAGTACCAGACCATGTGCGCGATCGGGAAGTAAATCAGCGTGACCCAGAGCGGGATGAACAGGGCGATCGCCGAGAACTTCATGCGCTCGGCGAAGGCGCCGACGATGAGGGCGGGCGTGATTGCCGCGAAGGTCATCTGGAAGCACACATAGATGAGCTCCGAGATGTTGGCGTCGACCGAGAAGGTCGCGGCCTTCGTATCGGTGGTGACGCCCATCATGAAGGCCTTGGAGAAGCCGCCGATGAAGTCGGAACCGCCGGTGAAGGTGAGGCTGTAGCCGTACACGGCCCAGATCACGGTGACGACGCAGACGGTGTAGAACACCTGCATCAGGACGGAGAGCATGTTCTTGGAACGGACGAGACCGCCGTAGAACAGCGCGAGGCCGGGGATCGTCATCAACAGCACCAGCACTGTCGATGTCAGCATCCAGGCGTTGTCTCCCTTGTTGACCGTTGGCTCGGCGTAGGCTGCGGTCGCAGCGAACAGGCCGACTGCGAGAGCCGCCAATCCCGCGCCATAGGGACGCTTGAACGTCATATTATTCACTCCTGATTGGATAAAGGTTGAGCGCGAAATCAAAGGGCCGCGGCATCGGCCTCGCCGGTGCGGATGCGCACCGCGTGGTCGAGGTTGATGACGAAGATCTTGCCGTCGCCGATCTGTCCGGTTTTCGCGGCGGACGTGATGGCGTCGATGGTCTTGTCGACCTGGTCGGAGGCGACAGCGACCTCGATCTTGATCTTGGGCAGGAAGCTCACGGCATATTCGGCGCCGCGATAGATTTCCGTATGGCCCTTCTGGCGGCCATATCCCTTGACTTCCGTCACCGTGAGACCGTGAACGCCGATGGCGGTCAGGGCGTCACGGACTTCTTCCAGCTTGAATGGCTTGATAATCGCCATAACAATTTTCATGGGTCCTATCCCCGCTTGGGCCCGGTCCGGACGTGGCCGGGCGTTCTCGACTGGTTCGCCACGAGGGAGAAAGTTCACTACGCGGGCACAGCCTGGACCCTTAGAATCAAATGCCGTGCCAGATCGGGCGCATTGCCTAACGGACTATGAAAACGGGTGTTTTCGCGATGAACGCGTATTGCAGTGCAGTGCGCTATTCCGTCGCGCCCAAAACGTGGTCATGCCTGCTCAAAATGCGAGCATGACAGGCTGCCGACACAATATTGCTCATGCGTCGGGCAGTGTAGAGGTAATTGAGTAGCGTCGCCGCTTACTGCAGGGCTTCGCCGTGCTGCGAAATATCGAGCCCCTCGAGTTCGTGCTCACGGGATACGCGCAAGGGCACGAACAGGCCGACCAGCTTGAGCAGGATGAAGCTCAGGCCAGCCGACCAGACGAAGGTGACGGCGACGCCATAGAACTGGATCAGGAGCTGCTGCGGGTGGCCCTCCAGCAGGCCGGCGGTGCCGCCGATGGCGCTGGTTGCGAACACGCCGGCGAGCAGGGTTCCGGTCAGGCCGCCGATGCCGTGGACGCCGAACACGTCGAGCGAATCGTCATAGTTGAAGCGATGCTTCAGCCAGGTGCAGGCCCAATAGCAAACCGCCCCCGCAATGATGCCGATGACGATGCCGTGCCAGGGTGCGACGAAGCCGGAGGCCGGCGTGATGGTGCCGAGCCCGGCCACCGCGCCGGAAATCATGCCGAGCACGGACGGCTTGCGCCGCGTCGACCACTCGATCGCGCCCCAGGTCAGCGCGCCGGAGCAGGCGGCAAGATGGGTCGCGATGATCGCCATTACGGCGCGTGAATTGGCCGCGCCCGCCGAGCCGCCGTTGAAGCCGAACCAGCCGACCCACAACAGGCCGGTGCCCATCACCGCGAGCGAAAGATCGAACGGCGAGAGATTTTCGGTGCCGTAGCCGTGACGGCGCCCCATCACCTTTGCCGCAACGAGGCCGCCGGTGCCGGCCGACAGATGCACCACGAGACCGCCGGCGAAATCCAGCACGCCCAAGCTGTTGAGGAAGCCGCCGCCCCACACCCAATGCGCCAGCGGAATGTAGACGAAGATGAACCAGGCGACCGAGAACAGGAGATAGGCGGAGAACCGCATCCGGTCGGCGACCGAGCCCGCGACCAGCGCCACCGTGATGATGGCAAAGGTCATCTGGTACAGCATGAACAGCGCTTCCGGGATGGTCTTCGCGGCCGGGTTGACGCTGTCCATGGTCATGCCGGCGAGAAACCAGCGGTCGAGCGTGCCGATCCACGGGCCGTCGCCGACGAAGCACAGCGAATAGCCGAACGCGACCCAGAGAATGGAGATCAAAGTCACGGCGGCGAGGCTCTGCGCCATGGTGGCGAGCACGTTCTTCTTGCGCACCATGCCGGAATAGAACAGCGCCAGGCCCGGGATCGTCATCATCAGCACCAGCGCGGTGGCGACGATCATCCAGGCGGTGTCGGCGGTGTTGATCTCGGAGGCCGCGGCGCGCGCCGGCGAAGCCATGATCGACACAAGTCCGATCGGCGCAGCCATGGCAGCTGCGCGGCGCAAATATCCCGCCATGTCGTTCCCCCCGGCATCAATTGGCGTCGCACATTGTGGCGTCGTTGCCCGGTGCGATCGAAGAAGATCAAAGCGTTTTCAAGCGAAGTGGATATCGGTTCGCGTGAAGAAAACGCGTCAAAACAAAATCTAGAGCGCGTCGCTGTCGGTCTCGCCGGTGCGGATGCGCAGCGCGTGGTCGATCGGCGTGACGAAGATCTTGCCGTCGCCGATCTGCCCGGTGCGCGCGGTCGAGGTGATCACGGCGACCGCCTTGTCGGCGACGTCGGAGGCGACCGCGATCTCGATGCGCAGCTTCGGCAGGAAGTTCACGACATATTCGGCGCCGCGATAGATTTCGGTGTGGCCCTTTTGCCGGCCATAACCCTTCACCTCGGTCACGGTCATGCCGTGGACGCCGATCGCCGTCAGGGCCTGGCGGACCTCATCGAGCTTGAAAGGTTTGATGATCGCGACGACGAGTTTCATGGTCAGGCCTATTCCCCGGGATGCGCCGCGCCGTATGTCCCCGGCGCAGCGTCAATCTGGCATCTTTCCGGGCAAATGGCACAAAAAAGTTGCAGACTGAAGCGGAAAAACGTTTGAGCTTATGAACGGCCGCCTCTGTACAGGGCATCCGTTCATCCTTCACAATGCATTTTTGGCATGGATGCGGTGAACCCGCGCCTGCCAAGCGGTACATAAGTATTTTGAGGGGACGCTTCATGGCGAGTTGGTTCTACGCATCCGAGGGCAAGCAGCAGGGGCCCTTTCCGGAAGGGCAATTCCGCGATCTCGTCGCCCAGGGCGTCGTGCGCCCGGATACGCTGGTGTGGACCGAGGGCATGGCCGGCTGGCAAAAGGCCGCCGAAATCCCCGGCCTGGTCGGGGGCGGCGGCGCGCCGCCAATGATCCCCGCGGGCGGCCCGCCGATGATGGGCTCCGGTGGTTATGCCGGCGGCGGAGGCGGAGTGGCGGGATCGCTGGCGGTCGATTTCGGCGTCCTCGAGTTCACCTGGCGCAGCATCGTCTTGATGATCGGAATGATCTTCGTCATTCCGGCGCCGTGGGCGTTCGTCTGGTACACGCAATGGATCGTGTCCTGCGTCAAGGTCCCGGGGCGGCCGAACCTCAGCTTCACCGGCAGTGCGATGACGCTGGTGCCGTGGTATTTCGGCTTCATCGTTCTCGCCATCGCGCTAGCTTTCGTCGGCAGCCAGCTGCTGAGCAATCTGCTCTTCATCGTCCAGATCGTGCTCTACTGGCTCCTGATCAAATGGATGGTCGCGAACCTCGCCTCCAACGGACAGCCGCTGGGCTTGAGCTTCACGGGTTCGATCTGGGCCTATATCGGCTGGAGCCTGCTGTTCGGGATCTCCATCATCACCATCATCGGTTGGGCCTGGGTTGCCGCAGCCCAGATGCGCTGGTTCTGCCGCAGCATCGAAGGCACGCGGCGCGAAATCGTGTTCAAGGGCAGTGGTCTCGGCATCCTGTGGCGCGGCATCGTCGCCGCGATCCTGTGCAGTCTGATCATCCCGATTCCGTGGGTGTATCGCTGGATCATGAACTGGTTCGCGTCGGAGACCGTTCTTGCGCCGCGCGGGTCGCAGGCGGCCATGTGATGGCTGCTGGCTTTCGGTAGCGAGCAGCCAGGATGTCCAATCGAATCTGGTTTCACGCATCTGAAGGCCAGCAGAAGGGTCCGTTTCCGGAGCCGCAGTTCCGCGATCTGATCGCTCGGGGAATCGTGCGATCAGATACGCTGGTCTGGAGCGAAGGGATGACGGGCTGGCAGAAGGCCGGCGCGGTCCCCGGTCTCGTGCCCGGTGGATCGCCGGCGGTGGCTTCGAGCGGCGACGCGAAAGGCCGGCTGTCGGTGGACCTGCCGCTGTGGTCGTTTCTGGGATGGTGCATCCTGCTGGTGATCGGCAACGCCGTCGTGGTGCCGGCGCCCTGGACCGCCACCGGCTACTACCGCTGGCTCTTCCCTCGCGTTCACGTTCCGCAGCGGCCGAACATCAGCTTCACCGGCCAGGTCGGCGATATCTGGTACGTCTTCATCGCGGTTGCGCTGGCGGGCTATGCGGGTCTCGTCCACGACCTCTTTCAGCTTGCGACGATTCCACTCCAGGCCTTCTTGTCCTGGATGGTCATGCGCTGGGTGGTCGCCAATCTCAGTTCGAACGGTCAGCCGATTCCGATGACGTTCGACGGCAGCCCCTGGGCCTTCATCGGCTGGCAGCTCCTGATGTTTCTCGCCATGTTCACGATCATCGGCTGGGCCTGGGTCATGGCCGCATGGATGCGGTGGATTTGCCGAAACATCGTGGGAACGCGGCGCGAGATGATATTCGTCAGCACGGGCCTTCAGCTATTGTGGCGAACCCTCGCATTCGGTTTCGGCTGCCTGCTGATCATTCCGATTCCGTGGCTGCTGCGCTGGTACTTCACCTGGACCATGGCGCAATTCGTGCTCATTGAGCGCAGCACTGCCGCCAATGCCTAGGACTTCCGTTCGCGCACGGAGCCTTCCTGCGCGACAGAGGCGACCAGCGTACCGTCCGGCTTGAAGATCGAGCCGCGGGTCAGGCCGCGGCCGCCGCGCGCACTCGGCGAATCCTGCGCGTAGAGCAGCCATTCGTCGGCGCGGAACGGGCGGTGAAACCACATCGCGTGATCGAGGCTGGCCGGCATCATGCGCTTGTCGAACAGCGTGCGGCCATAGCGTGCCATGATTGCATCCAGCAGCGAGAAGTCCGAGGCGTAGGCGAGCGCGCACATGTGCAGCGCTGGATCGTCGGGCAGCTTCGCGGCGGTCTTGATCCAGACGTGGATGCGGCCGTCGTCGATCTTCTGGCCGAAATAACGGCCGAGCTCGACCGGACGCAGCTCGATCGGACGATCGGATTCATAATAGCGGCGGATGAACTCCGGCATCTCCTTGAACATCGGCTGCTTCGCCACCTCCTCCGCCGTGAGCTTCTCCGGCGGTGGCACGTCGGGCATCTTGTCCTGATGGTCGAACGCACTCTCCTCTTCGGCGTGGAACGACACCATGATCGAGAAGATCGCGTTGCCGTGCTGGATCGCCGTGACGCGGCGGGTCGAATAGCTCTTGCCGTCGCGCAGGCGTTCGACCTGGTAGATGATCGGGATCTGCGGATCGCCCGGCAGGACGAAATAGCAGTGCAGCGAATGCGGCAGCCGGCCCTCGACCGTGCGGCAGGCCGCGACCATCGCCTGCCCGATCACCTGGCCGCCGAACACCCGCTGCCAGCTGGTCTTCGGGCTGTTGCCCCGGAACAGATTCACCTCGAGCTGCTCGAGGTCGAGGATCGAAATGAGGTCGATCAGGCTTTTGGACATGGAGTGAGCTTTCTCGCCGTCGTTCCGGGGCGGATGGTCCGGAATGACACAATGGGCCGTTCCGCCCTTGTTTCACCGCACTGTTTCGCCCACCTCAAGTCTGCTAGCAAGACCAGGATTTGACCGGGAATTTGGGTATGTCGGTACAGGGTAGCATTGTCATTGGTGGCGGCGCGTTTGCAGGGCTTGCGCTGGCCCTGGCGCTGCGACAGGGGCTCGGGCCCGAGATTCCCGTCATCGTCGCCGACCCCGCGCTCGCCACCCGGCCGAGCCGCGACCCCCGCGCCACCGCGATCGTGGCCGCCTGCCGTCGCCTGTTCGAGGCGATCGGCGCCTGGGACGACGTCAGGAGCGAGGCGCAGCCGATCCTCGACATGGTCGTCACAGACTCGAAACTCGAAGATGCCACTCGTCCGGTCTTCCTCAATTTTGCCGGCGATGTCGCGCCGGGCGAGCCCTTCGCGCACATGGTCGAGAACCGCCGCCTGATTGATGCGCTGGTGGTGCGTGCCGAGGCCGAGGGCATCGATCTGCGCGCCACCACGGTCGCATCCTACGATGCGCGCGCCGAGGGCATCGACGTGACGCTCGGGGACGGCAGCGTCATCGCGGCCAGCCTGCTGGTTGCCGCCGATGGTGCGAGGTCAAAGCTGCGCGAGCGCGCCGGCATCGCCACCCATGGCTGGGAGTATGACCAATCCGGCATCGTCGTCACGGTCGGCCATGAGCGTGATCACCAGGGCCGCGCCGAAGAGCATTTTCTGCCGGCAGGCCCATTCGCGATCCTGCCGCTCTCGGGAAAACGCTCGTCGCTGGTGTGGACCGAGCGGCGAGCTGAGGCCGCGCGCATCATTGCTCTCAGCGACGAAGAGTTTCACGCCGAGCTCGAGCAGCGTTTCGGCCTGCATCTCGGCGAGGTGAAGGCGCTCGACAAGCCGCGCGCGTTTCCGCTGTCCTATTTCGTCGCGCGCTCCTTCATCGCCACCCGCCTCGCGCTGGTCGGCGATGCCGCGCATGTCATCCATCCCATTGCGGGCCAGGGCCTCAACATGGGGCTGAAGGATGTCGCGGCGCTGGCCGAAGTCG
The DNA here is from genome assembly GCF_000379585.1 of Bradyrhizobium sp. WSM2793. NCBI lineage: Bacteria > Pseudomonadati > Pseudomonadota > Alphaproteobacteria > Hyphomicrobiales > Nitrobacteraceae > Bradyrhizobium > Bradyrhizobium sp. WSM2793. Next base: position 194,038 of record NZ_KB902851.1, read on the forward strand.
TGGTCGATGCCGCGCGGCTCGGCATGGATCTCGGCGCCGCCGACGTGCTCGAGCGTTACCAGCGCTGGCGCCGCTTCGACACCATGGCGATGGGCGTTGCGACCAACTCGCTGAACTTCCTGTTCTCCAACCAGTCGACGCTGCTGCGCACCGTCCGCGACATCGGCCTCGGCCTCGTCGACCGCGCCCCGCCGCTGAAGAACCTCTTCATCCGCCAGGCCGCGGGATTGACGGGCGAGGTGCCGCGGCTGCTGAAGGGCGAGGCGTTGTAGGTTTCGCTGGCGCCACACACCCCGTCGTCGTCCCGGCGAAGGCCGGGACCCATACTCCGCAGCAAGAGTGTTGCGAGGACTCGGAGTTACCAGCGCGTACAACAACGCAATTCGGTGGTTATGGGTCCTGGCTTCCGCCAGGATGACACCGAGGATGTTGCGCGGCTATCGCACACCAACTTCGTAGCCCGGATGGAGCGAAGCGTAATCCGGGGCAGTCGTCACGACCTCAATCGATCTTTCTTGCCTCTTCCGGCAGCATGATCGGGATGCCGTCACGGATCGGATAAGCCAGCTTGGCGCTGCGCGAGATCAGCTCCTGCTTCGCGGAATCGAACTCCAGCGGGCCCTTGGTCAGCGGGCAGACCAGAATCTCCAGCAATTTGGGATCGACGCTGGCTTCGGGACGTTCGGTAGGCGCGTTCATTGGGGTCTCCGGCATCGCTTGCCTCTAGCACAGAAATTCGCGTCCGCCCATCGCGGGCTCAGGCTGCGATCATCGTCAAGACCTCGTCGAGCAGGGCCTGGAGCCGTGCTGCCAGCACCGGCGGGCCCGACAGGGCAAAGCCGAGAAAGGTCCAGTACAGGATCTGCGCCCGGGCCTGCGCCTGCGCCGCCTTGAGTCCGCGTTTTTCCAGCAGCCCCTCGATATAGTCGAGCCGGCGGCGGTCGATTGCGCGCACGGCCCCTTGCGCGGCCGCATCGAAGGCCGCCCAATTGCGTACCGCGCGCTCGAGCTCGAGCCGCGCGCCGAACGACCTTCGCAGCAGCGCCTTGAGCGGTTCGTCGCCGGCGGCTTCGACATCGGCGATGATCTGGTCGGCCGCGATCTCGCGCCAGCGCTTCAGCACGGCGGCCTGGAACGCGCCGAGATCGGCGAAATGCCAATAGAAGCTGCCGCGCGACACGCCCATGGATTTTGCCAGCGGATCGGCCTTGAGCGCGGTGAAGCCGCTTTTGGCGAGCGCCTTGAGACCTTCCTTGATCCAGTCGTCGGCGGAGAGCTGTTCGGTCATCTCGGGTTCCCGGAGGCGAACCATACACTAGTGTATTGACAGGCCGCAGGCCAGCGCCTATCCCTCCATACATAACTGTATGGAGAGATGATGATGCGTGATCTCTTGCTGCAATCCGCCGGCCTCGCCACCATCGCCGTAGCCCTCATTCATCGCGTCCTCGGCGAGACCAAGGTCTTCGCCCATGCCCGCATCGAGCCTGAACGGCTCCGCACCCTGATCCGCCTGGTCTGGCAGACCTCGACCGTGGCGTGGATCGGCGGCGGCGTCTTGCTGCTCGCGACTCCCTGGATGGCGTCCGAGCCCGCGCGGCACTGGATCGTCATCACGCTCGCCTGCGTGCTCGGTTTCGCCGCCTTCGCCAATGCCTGGGCCACGCGCGGCCGGCATTTCGGCTGGATGGCGCTCAGCGCCGTCGTGGCGATGACGGTCGCCGGCTACTGAGCGCCGAAACGACAAGCCACGCATGACTGCGACCCTGGGCTTCGATCTGCAGGGCCCTCAAGGCGCCAACACATCCGCCGCCTTAATCGCTGCACAGGATCGAGGGGGATAAAGGCATCCACTGACACTCGTCACCGGAGGCCGGGAATGCGAAGTGCGGCCTAGCGCAATTGACAAAGTCGGTTCATCCCGGCCGTGAGGCGTAAGGCCGCAGCGCCCCTGCGAAGGAGGGCTGCCTGCGGACAGCGCTGATCTTTTGGCGGTCGTTAGAACAACTCTAAATCCAATTGGCCCCGTACCGGATTGACTTCACCATCACCTTTGCTTCCTTCAGTCCGGCTTCGCGGCTCGCGTAGCGCGCACGACAGAGGAGGAGACGTTCGTGAAGGTCATTCGTGTTGTTGCCATTGCACTGACGGTTGGAATGGGCATGGGGTCGGCGGCCATGGCCGACGGATTCAAGGACTGCACCAAGCTCGACAAGGCGTCATGGAAGCCGGCCAGCGAGGCCGAAGCCAAGGCCAAGGCGCTCGGCTACGAGGTGCGGCGCTCCAAGATCGAAGGCTCCTGCTATGAGGTCTACGGCGTCAAGGAAGGCAAGCTTTACGAGCTGTTCTACAGCCCCGAAGATCTCAGCCTGAAGCACACGATCGCCAAGTAAACCGCGAAGTAAACTGCGCGAATTGATCCGCGCAAAGCAAGGCTTGAGGATGGTCTTCGCTTGATCGAAGAAGCGATGCCAAAAGCGCGCGGGGTGTCCGACCGGACCCCCGCGGATCGAACCGCTTCGCGGACGGTCGCGGTCTGGGACCTCCCGCTGCGCCTCTGGCACTGGGCTCTCGCGGCGAGCGTTCTGGCCGCGTGGTTCACGCCGACCGTTTACGACCGGACTCACCGCATCATCGGCTATGCGGTGCTCGGACTTCTCGCCTTTCGCCTGGCCTGGGGGTTTTGGGGAAGTCGCTATTCGCGCTTCCGCATGATCAGAGTGAGGCTTCGGGCGGCGCCAAGCTATCTCTGGAATCTGCGCCGCGGCATCACCGGCCGCTATATCGGGCTCAATCCCGCCGGCACCCTGATGCTGGTCGCGCTGCTGGCCTCGCTCGCCGTCTCGACGATTACGGGCGCGATGTCGGTCACCACCACCTTCTTCGGCGTCTGGTGGGTCGAGGACACCCACCATTATTCATCGGACGCGGTCATCGTCCTGGTCGTGCTGCACGTGCTCGGTGTGGTGCTGATGGGGCTACTCCAACGCGAGAGCCTGGTCCGCGCGATGATCACCGGGCGCAAGCGCATCCGCGGCCATTCCTAAATATCGTTGCCGATCGTTGCACGCGTCCTGCACCCCGCTCGGGCACGGTCGCCGCATGGCCTCAGGCCGTTCGTCGGATCAAGTTGTACGAGTACCGTTAACATGCCGGTAAGCATGCAATCATGCACGGCACAAAATTAACGTGAATGGCGTCTAGCCGATCCACCATCGATAACAATCGACGATGGAGCGCTGCTGAATGTTCCGCGTTTTCTCCTGCCTTGCGGTCGAGCACGATTGGCGGCTCGTTGTACTCGCTGGTCTGGTCTGCTTCGCTGCAAGTATTGTCGCGGTCAGCATCTTTCATCGTGCGATCGCGACGCGCGCAAGAAGGCGCTGGATCTGGATCACGATTGCCGGCGCGGCCATCGGATACGGCATCTGGGCAACGCATTTCGTCGCGATGCTCGCCTACGAGCCGGGCGTTCCAACGGGCTACGGCATCGTGCCGACCGCGTTTTCTCTCGCTGCGGCAATGCTCCTGACCTCGGTCGGCTTCGGCGTTGCAGTCGGCACCTCCGGCCTGTGGCGCGCGATGGCAGGGGGCGTCATCATCGGCGGCGGCATTGCCAGCATGCACTATCTCGGGATGTGGGCACTTGAAGTGCCGGGTCGAGTCGCCTGGTCGATGGACCTCGTGTTCGTCTCGATCATTCTAGGCATGTGTCTCGGCTGCGCCGCGCTAGCTGTCGCGCTCAGGTACCAGGGCTACCGGGGCACGCTTGCGGCGGCAGTCCTGCTGACACTCGCCATCGTATCGCATCACTTCACCGCCATGGGGGCGGTGCAGATCACGCCAGATCCAACGCGAGCGATGACGGATAGCCTTTCGCTTTCTCCGGCCTTCCTCGCGCTTGCTATCGCCGGCGTGGCGCTGTCCGTGCTGGGAATGAGCCTGATCGGCGTGCTGGCCGATCGTCGCCTGGCGACCCGGACCGCCAGGTTCGAGGAGATCATCAACCAGCTTTCGGTCGCCCGGCAGCAGCTCGAAGGCTCGCAGAACGAACTGCAGGACCAGAAGCTCAGGCTGGATACGGCCATCAACAACATGGTCGAGGCTCTCTGCATGTTCGATGCGGAGAAGCGACTTGTGGTCTGCAACGAGCGCTATGCCCGGCTCTATCGGTTGCCGCCGGAACTGCTGACAACGGGGACCCCGCACGCCGACATCATCAGGCATCGCGTCGTGACCGGCATTCTCAAGAGCGACACCAGCGAGGGCGCAGCCGAGCAGTTCCTGTCGAAATTGGCAGCGTTGCCGTTCGATGCAGTCTCGAGCAGAATCGACGAGTTCGCGGATGGCCGGTTGATCTGCGTGACGCGACAGCCAATGGCCGGCGGCGGGTGGGTGGCCACGCATCTTGATGTCACCGAGCAACGCCGGTCCGAGGCGAGGATCGCTCATATGGCGCAACACGATGCGTTGACCGATCTGCCAAATCGCGTGCTGCTCAGGGAGCGGATGGAGCACGCCATTGCGGTTACGCGTGGCGGCGGCGTCGATCTGGCCGTGCTCATGCTCGACCTCGATCGCTTCAAGGAAGTCAACGATACGCTTGGACATCCGGCAGGCGATTCCCTGCTACGCGCCGTTTCTGCGCGTCTGCGCGAGTGCACCACGGAAACCGCGCTGATCGCGCGACTGGGTGGCGACGAGTTCGCGGTGATCGACTACGTGACCAACCCGGCCGTCGAGGCCGCCACCCTCGCCGAGAACATCAGAAAGGCGCTTTGTGAACCCTTTGATCTCGGCGATCACCGGGTCACGGTGGGCACCAGCATCGGCATTGCCATCGCGCCGCGCGATGGCAGTGATTCCGACGTGCTGATGAAGAGCGCGGATCTCGCCCTCTACTCGGCCAAGAGCGGTGGACGTGGCGCATTCCGCTTCTTCGAGCCGGAACTCGACCAGCTCATGCATGCGCGACGCAACCTGGAGCGCGACATGCGGGATGCGCTTGCTGGCCGCGAATTCGAGCTGCACTACCAGCCATTCGTCAATACCGCGACCGGCGAGATCCGCGGCTTCGAAGCCCTGCTGCGCTGGCATCACCCGAGGCGTGGTCTGGTCTTGCCCGGCGAATTCATTCCGCTCGCCGAGGAGGCCGGCTTGATCGTGCCGCTGGGAGAATGGATCTTGAGGACGGCGTGTGCGGAAGCCGCCAAATGGCCTGCCCATCTCAGGATCGCGATCAATCTGTCTCCCGCTCAATTCAGGAGCAAGGAGCTTGTTCCGGTCATTGTCGATGCACTGGCGAGTTCGGGAATTGCGCCACACCGGCTCGAGCTCGAGGTCACCGAGACGGTGATCATGCATGACAGCGAAGCCGTATTCGCAGCACTTGGTCAACTGCGCGAGCTCGGCGTGCGAATCGCCCTGGACGACTTCGGCACCGGCTATTCGTCGCTGAGCTTTCTGCAAAGATTTCCGTTCGACAAGATCAAGGTCGACCGCAGCTTCGTCAACGAACTGTCCAGCGCAAGGGCGGACGCGCACCATCTCGCGCGAGCAGTCGTTCGCTTCGCAGTCAGCCTCGGCAAGACGACCACCGCCGAAGGCGTCGAAACGAAGGAGCAGCTGGACGTCCTCCGTGAAGAGGGGTGCGTCGAAACGCAAGGCTACTATTTCGGTCGGCCGATGCCTGCATCCAACATTGCGAAAATGCTGAGGCGAGGTACCCAGGCAGCCGTCTGCGCTGCGTGAGCACCCGCATCCTCACTGCAGCGGAGGATCGCCGCTGGTGCGCTTCTTGGCGAGGTCCATCTCCGTCACCGCGATCAGAATCTCGGCGCGAGTCTTCAAGTCGGGCGCTTCCAGCATGGCCTGCTTCTCCGCGGGGCCATAGGGCGACATCATCGCCAGCGCGTTGACGAGTGCTTCGTTGGGCGCGCTTTCGACGCCTTCCCAGTCAACCTTGAGATTGTTGGCCTTCAGGAAGTCCGCCAGCACGGCCAGCAGCGCCTCGCGGTCGACCTCGTCCTCGCCCATGCGCGCGGTGAAGTCGTCGACGAAGGCGAAGAAATCCACCTTGCATTGCCGGTAGGCGGTGAGCACCTCGAGCTCCTCGACCACCTTGAAGCGCGAGACGCCGGTGAGCTCGAGGATGTAGCGGCCATCGCCGGATTCGGCGAGCTGGGTGATGCGGCCGACGCAGCCGACGCGGAACAACGTTGGCTTGTCGGAATTTTTCGGCGAGTGCGCGACATCAGGCTGGATCATGCCGATCAGGCGATGGCCGTCGCGGAAGGAATCATCGACCATCGACAGGTAGCGCGGCTCGAAGATATTGAGCGGCATCTGGCCGCGGGGCAGCAGCAGCGCGCCCGGCAGCGGAAACACCGGAATGATCTCCGGGAGGTCGGCGGGTCCGCGATATTCGATGTTGATCGGCATCTGGTCCCGGTCCCCGCTGACTTGGTCAACCGCGCCTACGAAAACAGGATCGTCGACAAGCGCTTGCGCCCCTCGACGGTTGCATCATCCGTGCCGCCCCAGGCCTCGAAGAACTGCACCAGCTGCTTGCGGGCGCCGTCGTCGTTCCATTTGCGGTCGCGCTTGACGATCGCGAGCAGCTGCTCGGTAGCGGCCGCACGATTGCCTTGCGCGTTCAGCGCGGTCGCGAGGTCGAATCGGGCCTGATGATCGAGCGGGTTTGCGGCGACTTTCTGTTCCAGCTCGGCGACCGGTCCGAGCGATTGCGCCTGCTCGGCGAGATCGATCGCGGTCTGCACGGCCTTCACCGCGGGGTCGCTGCGCTTGGATTCCGGCACCATGGCGAGCGTCTGCTTGGCCTGCTCCATCGCGCCGGAGACGGCATAGCATTTTGCGAGGCCCGCGAGCGCCGCGATGTTGGTGGCATCATGCTGGAGCACCTCGGCGTAGATCTGCGCTGCTGCGGCCGGGTCGCCCTCGGCGAGCACGGCTTCAGCCTCCTGCAGGATCTCGGCGATATTGGGCTCGCCCGGCGCGGTCACGCCCTTGGTCAGCTTTTCGATGAAAGCGTTGAGCTGGCTCTCGGGCACCGCGCCCATGAAGCCGTCGGCGGGCTGGCCGTTGACGAAGGCGATCACGGCCGGGATCGACTGGATGCCCATCTGGCCCGGGATCGCCGGGTGCTGGTCGATGTTCATCTTGACCAGCTTGACCTTGCCCTTGGCCGCCTTGACCGCCTTTTCGAGCAGAGGGGTAAGCTGCTTGCAGGGTCCGCACCACTCCGCCCAGAAATCGATCAGCACCGGCTGGCGCTTCGATTCCTCAATGACGTCCTTCACGAAGGTCTGGGTGGTCGTGTCCTTGATCAGATCGGCCGCAGCCGGGCCCGCCGCTCCGTTACCCTGGTCGATGATCGTCACGGGTATCCCCTCTATGTCCGGAATGGCGGGTCTTTAGCACGTTGCCATTTCATATGCTTCGCTGTCGGCTCCTAAATTGGGCCGGGACGGCCGAATTTCAATCCACCGAGGCCGATTCGCCAGTTCCGGGGCAGTTTCGGGCCATTTGGCCGCATTCAGGCTCCATATGGGGCCCCAAGAACCGAATCTAGATCGCCGGTAGCTGTTGCATTCCCCTCCCGCTTTTGGCATACGACAGCCGTTGCCGGCGCGTCACGCGACCGACACAGGATGCGGGTGTAGCTCAGTGGTAGAGCACGACCTTGCCAAGGTCGGGGTCGAGGGTTCGAGCCCCTTCGCCCGCTCCAATTTTTCCCAAAGCATCCGAAAGGAATGGGCTATTCCCGTCGGGGCGAGTCGACGCACTGTTTTGTCCCAGGCTGTGAGGGCTGCTCCAGGTCCCAAGGCTGGATGGGCGCCAATCCAAAATTCAGGGTGGCCGACCCCAGCTATACAGCGCGCAGCAGCTCTTTGGTCCTTTCCAGCGCTACATCCGCGGTCAGCCTATATGGATCTTTGATCGAGAGTTGATTGATCGCCGCACTCACGAAATCAGGCTTCAGGTTTTCGATTGTGGCCAGCGTATTTGAGACGCTGTCGCGATAGCCGGCCAACTCCCTGATAACCGATTCCGCGTGTTTTTCGCTGCCAGCTGCGATGTCAAATTATGTCGCGCGGGGCAATGCTCTTGCCCCGGTAATGGATTTTCTTTGCAATGATCTCTGGGATCGTCTCCAGCAGCACCGCTTCGCCTTCAACTGTTGCTCGCGTTGTCGGTGAGATGTCAGCGACGGTGCGACGATGAAATCGATCTCGCCAAATTCGAAGCCAAGCTTCAGGAGGCGTGCGCCGTCTCCCCTGTAGTCAGTAGGTCTGACCTCGAAATCGAAGTCATGCTTCTGTGGATCCAGGATGGAAGAACTTGAGGATCCGGGAGAAAGATATCGACATCGTGGCTTATCCGATGATCGATTTGCAGCATCATCGCCGTGCCGCCGCCGAACGTCCAACGATCGATGATTTCTTGTTCGGCGTTCACCTGCCGAATCATCGCGACGGCAATGCGAAACAGTTGCGCCCAATCTGATTGAGCGCTCACCGGCTACGCCGCAAGCGGATAGGTTTGTCCCGAAAACTCTGCAAACGCCTTCGCCGCGGCAACCAATTGCTCGTGGCTGATGCCATGCATCTCAGCGAAGGCGACTTGCAAGTCGGGGTGGACATCCCCAAAAAACGATGACATCGGACCGCAGGCGGCCTTCGCGGAAGAGTGGTCCAGCAGGCAATGAACAAGCTCCTGCACGCTCAGCCTCTTGCGATACGGCGCATTCACGGTTGCCATAACCAGGACGGGGATATTCATCTGCGTCACTATCTGATTGCCTGGTCAATATAGGATCGACTGAACGGGCTTGGCAATCGATTGGTTTCCTCTTTGTTCCGTCCGCAGGGGTGGCTGGCAGCGCGCCTCGCCAGAATTCCTCAGCGGAACGTCCTTCCGCCGTTCAGATAGGGGCAGTTGGGATCACATGACAATTCTGGTCACCGGCAGTGCCGGCCATCTCGGCGAAGCCATCCTCCGCACCCTGCGCGGGCGCGGTTCCCCAGCGCGCGGGATCGACCTGAAGCCCTCGCCCTTCACCGACGCGGTCGGCTCAATCGTCGATCCCGGCTTCGTGCGCAGCCAGATGGACGGCGTCACCGCCGTCATCCACAGCGCGACGCTGCACAAGCCGCATCTGGCAACCCACGGCAAGCAGGATTTTGTCGACAGCAACGTCACCGGCACGCTTAACCTGCTCGAGGCGGCAGCGAGCGCGGGCGTGCGCAGCTTCGTCTTCACCAGCACCACCAGCGCGTTCGGCTCGCAGCTCCGCTCCGGGGCCGGGCAGGCCGCCGTGTGGGTCACCGAGGATCTGCCGCCGGTGCCGAAGAACATCTACGGCACCACAAAACTGATGGCGGAGACCCTGTGCGAGCTGTTCTATCGCGAGCGCGCCCTGCCGGTCGTCGTCTTGCGGACCTCGCGCTTCTTTCCGGAAGACGATGACGATCCGGCGAGGCGCTCGGCTTACATGCTGGAGAACGCGCAGGCCAACGAGCTGCTCTATCGCCGGCTGGATATCGCGGACGCCGTGAGTGCACATCTGCTCGCCGCCGAACGTGCCCCGAAGATCGGCTTCGCCCGCTACATCGTCTCCGCCACCAGCCCGTTCGAGCTGCGCCATCTCGCCGCGCTTGCGCGCGATGCGGCCGGTGTCGTGCGCGAGCTCTACCCGGATTGCGCGCAGCTTTACGCGGCGCGAGGCTGGAACCTCCTCCCCGAGATCGACCGTGTCTATGTCAACGAACGCGCGCGGCGCGAGCTGGGCTGGCGGCCGGAATTCGACTTCGCGCATGTGTTGCACAGCCTGCGCACGGAGCGCGATTTCCGTAGCCCGCTCGCGCGTGAGATCGGCTCGAAGGGCTATCATGACGCGGTGTTCGACGACGGACCCTACCCGGTCGCCTCTTAGGCGCCGGATTTGCTGTTTTGCTCGACCCGTCAGATGTCTGTCTGGTCTCGCCGGGAGCAAGCCGCTTGAGCCGTTCTACTGTGCATGGGGTTGTTTTCGCGTTTTTGTAGGTCCACCCCCTCCCGCCGGCTGCGAACGATCAGCGCGCCAATTGATTCCGCGCTGCAGCGAGAGCGGTGTCGCGGCGTTCGTCCGTTGACATTCCGTCTCAATTTTTCCGGAGCGCAACGGCGGCGCACGCGGCGCGCTTCTCACCGGTCGCAGATGTGCTAACCTTTTTGCGTCTGTCGTGCCGACGGACTTAAAACTTCGCCTCTCGACTAGCAAAATAAAATAATGCGCAGCCCTGACGGCTGCCTTAGGGGAGTGACGCGATGAAATTCCATCGATCCGTCTTTCAATCCGTTCTGGCGCTTGCAGCGGTTGCCTTTCTCGCGGGGACCAGCGCTGGCAATGCGCAGCAGCAGGACAAGAACCGGGCGCTGAAGAAATACGAATCCGGCACCAAGGAGTTCTGGACCCATCCGCCCGATGACTGGTTCCTTGGCGACGAGACCGAGGCGCAGAAGGGCCTCGCGCCGCCCTCGGGACCGCCGACCGGCGCGTCCGATGCCGAGCTCGCCAACATCGTCAAGAAGATCAAGCTGCCGGCAGGCTTCAAGATCGAGGTCTACGCCTCCGGCGTGCTGGCCGCGCGGCAGATGGCCTGGGGTGACAAGGGCACGCTGTTCGTGGGCTCGTTCGGCCTCGGCAACGTCTATGCCATCAAGGACAACAACGGGAAGAAGGAGGTCAAGACCGTCCTTAAGGGCCTGAACATGCCCACCGGTCTCGCCTTCAAGGACGGTGCGCTCTACGTCATCGCCGTCGACAAGCTGATCCGCTACGACAATGCGGAGGCCAATCTCGACAAGCTCGGCGACGGCAAGGTCGTCTATGACGACATGCCGTCCTATGCCGCGCATGGCTGGAAATACATCGCGGTCGACAAGGAAGGCTGGTTCTTCCTGCCGTTCGGACCTCCCTTCAACGTCGGCATCCCACCGACCAGCGTGTCGCAGATCCGGCGTGTCGATCCCAAGACCGGCAACGCCGAAATCTGGGCGCTGGGCGTCCGCAACTCGGTCGGCGGCGACGTCGATCCGCGCACCGGCAAGCTCTGGTTCACCGAGAATGCCCGCGACTGGATCAGCGATGATCTGCCCTCGGACAAGCTGAACATGATCAACCGGATCGGCGAGCATTTCGGCTATCCCTATTGCCACCAGGGCAACCTGCCGGACGACAAGTTCGCCATGGGCCACAAATGCTCCGAGTTCACGCCGCCGGTGCTGAATCTCGGCGCGCATGTTGCTCCGCTCGGCATGAAGTTCTACACCGGCAATCAATTCCCCGCCGATTACAAGAACAACATCCTGATCGCCGAGCACGGCTCCTGGAATCGTCACAAGTACCAGGGCGCGCGCATCGTGCGCGTAATCGTCGGGCCCGACGGCAAGAATCCCAAGCAGGAGATCTTCGCCTCCGGCTGGCTCGAGGGTGACCAGGGCTATCTCGGCCGTCCCAATGACATCCTGCTCGACAAGGATGGTTCGATCCTCGTCGCGGACGACTGGGCCGGCGCGATCTACCGCATCAGCTACAGCAAGAAGTAGCGCGGGTACGATACGAGGCTGCGGTGGCCGGAAGGTGCCGCAGTCTCTTTCATTTCAAAGCCACGCTGTCGTTCCGGATTGCGCGCCAGCGCAAGTCCGGAACCCATAACCACGAATCGGGGTTATGGAGTCTCAGCTGCGCAATTGCGCATTTTAGCTCGTGCTTCGCACGCCCTGGAATGAGCTAGATAGATCGGAATTCCCACGATGCGCCGCCAGTTTTCTTCGTCCGCCATCGGCGCGCTTTCGCTTGCAGCGCTCGCATTCGTCCCGGCTCTGGCTGCGGACAACGCTGCGATCAAGGAGAAGGCTGCGGTCTGCTCCGGCTGTCACGGCGAGAACGGCATTTCGCAGACCGAGAACATCCCCTCGCTGGCCGGCCAGCCTGATCAGTTCATCCAGTGGCAGCTCGTGTTCTTCCGCGCGGGCTCGCGCAAGAACGATCAGATGCAGCCGATCGTCGAGGAGATCACCAATGAGGACATCCGCAATCTCGGCGCCTATTTCTCGCAGCTGACGCCGCCGAAGGGACCGGAGGACAGCGATCCGGACCTGTCGAAGAAAGGCGCGCAAGTTTCCGCCGGCCGTCGCTGCGCCTCATGCCATACGGACAGCTTCGCCGGGACCAAGGGAGTGGCGCGACTGGCTGGCCAGCGCGAGGAATATCTGGTCAAGGCGTTGCGCGACTACAAAGCTGGCCAGCGCGTCGGCGGCGGCGTCGCCGCGATGGCCGATGTCGCCTATCACATGAGCGACGAGGAAATCACCGCCGTCTCGCACTATCTGGCGCATTTGAAATAGTGCGGAGCCGTTGCCACAAGCTCCGCTGTCGTCCCGGACAAGCGAAGCGCAGAGCCGGGACCCATACCCACAGGATGCTGTTTTTGCGAAGAGTCGGAGTGGGAGGGTCGCGTCACGCTGCTCCGTGTGGTGGGGCCCGGGTTCGCGCTTAGCGCGCCCCGGGACGACAGCGGAGTGTGTGCCTGCGACCTACCCCGCCCGCTGCTTCTCATAGGCCTTCAAATGCGTGTAGGCGATGCGCAGCTTGGGCACCGGCACCTTGGCGGCATCGGCGCGCGCGATGAGATCTCCGATGACGTGATCGGCTTCGACCGGCAGCCCCGCCTTGATGTCGCGGAACATCGAGGCCGTCATCGGCGAGCCCTCGGCGGTGAGGTTGCCCTTCACCCGCTCGAAGAACGGCCCGCCCGGCGTATAGCCCGACGCGGTGGCGATGGCTGTGGTCTCGTCCAGCATGCCGAGCAGGAAATCGCGACCGCCGGGCGCGGCGAGGATGTTGCCGACAGAGGTGCGCATCAGGCTGGTGGAGGCCGCAAGCGAGGACAGGAACACCCACTTCTCCCACATGTCCTGCATGATGTTCTGGCTGGCGGCGGCGCCGGTGATGCCGCTCTTGAAGGCCTCGTCGATCGCCTTGACGCGATCTGACAGCTTTCCGTCGCGCTCGCCGTAGTTCAGCGACTGCATCGGTTGGAGCTGCACCACCTCGCGCTTCTCGTTCAGGGTCGCCGCGATGGCGCAGAGGCCGCCGAGCACGCGCTCCTTGCCGAATTTGGCATCGAGGATATCGAGATGCTTCATGCCGTTGAGCATCGGGGTGATCGCCGTGTCAGGTCCGACCGCTGGCGCAAACGATTTGATGGCGTCGTCGAGATCGAACGCCTTGCAGCTCAAGAGCACGACGTCGAACTTGTCCTTGAGCGCGTCGGCCTGCACGGTCGGCGGATTCTTCAAGGTCACGTCGCCATTCGGGCTCTTGATGACGAGGCCGGCGCTTGCGAGCTCACCGGCGCGGCGCGGCCGGACCAGGAAGGTGACGTCGCGGCCGGCCTGCAACAGCCTGCCGCCAAAATAGCCGCCAATGGCGCCGGCGCCGACCACGAGGATACGCATGGGATACTCCATTGTTGCTCTTGATTATTGCTGTTGGCGGCCACTTATAATCGTCATTGCGAGCGAAGCGAAGCAGTCCAGAATGTTGCGGCGATCACATTCTGTCGCCGGAGAATGAGCGGCTAGGTCCCGAGCACCATCTCTTCGACCTCGCGCAGCTGCTCCTTGCCGAAGAACATCTCGTTGCCGACGAAGAAGGTCGGCGAGCCGAACGCGCCCCGGGCGACCGCTTCCTCGGTGTTCTTGATCAGCCTGCCCTTCACCTCGGGCTCTCCGGCACGGGCAAACAGCTTCTGGGCATCGAGGCCGGAGGACGCCAGCGCCTTCGCCGCAATCTCGGGATCGTCCATTTTCTTCGGCTCGCGCCACATGTGGTGGAAGGCCGCCTCGACGTATCTTTCGAACACGCCTTCGAGCTGCGCGGCGATCGCCGTGCGCATCAGATTCAGCGTGTTGACGGGGAAATGCGGATTCCAGACATAGGGCTGGACATGGAAGCGCTTGATGAAGCGCTCGGTCTCGACCTGCTGGAATTCACGCTTGTTCTTGATGCCCGCGAGCGTCTCGGCGGGGGACTTGTTGTTGGTCGACTTGAAGATGCCTCCGAGCAGAATCGGGACGTATTCGAACTTGACGCCGATGCGCTGCTCGATCGCGGGGATCGCGAGGTGGCTGAGATAGGCATTCGGGCTGCCGAAATCGAACAGGAACTGCGGGGCTGTGCGGGGCAAATCGTTCTCCGTGACCTAACTTTTTTGATCTGGCTTTTCCCGCATTGTGACGCAGCGTGCCCTGCGGGTCTACCGTTTAATGATGAGCATAATACTTTGGGAATCAGACCAGCCGCCGGATCGCCCGCTTGCGCCAGACCAGGAGGTAATAGCCCATCTGCAAAACGAACATGGCGCAGAACACGATGGGATAGGCGGCCCACACGCCCGCAAGGCCGATCGTGTGGCTCAGGATCACTGCGGCCGGCAGCTCGATCGCGAGGATCGCGAAGATCGAGAGCAGCATGGGCGTCAATGCGACGCCGGCCGCGCGCATGGCACCTGAGAACACTGTGGCGAGGCCAAACGGCACCGAGCTCCACAGGGCGATGTCGAGCAGGCCTTTTGCCAGATCGACCACGGCGGCATCGGTGATGAAGATGCCGAGGATCGCGCGCGGCGCGAGATAGATCAGCGCCACGAGCCCGCCGGTCAGAACGAGGTTGAACGCGAGCCCGGTCCGCACGATGCCGTCGAGCCGGGCTCTGTCACCGCTGCCGACAGCCTGTGCACCGAGGATCGAGACCGCGATCGAAATCGACATCGCCGTGAACTGGGTGTAGCCCATCACCTGGTTGACGGCGCCATAGGCCGCAGTGGCGTCCGATCCAAACCCGTTGACGAGGCCGAGCAAGACCAGCTCTGCGATCGCCATCACCACCATGCCGATAGCGCTCGGCAATCCGATGCCGAGAATCTTTCCGAGCATGGCGCGGTTGAGCCGCAGGTGACGCAGCAGCGCCGCGTCCGGCGCGAGCGCGTGTTTCTTTCGCAGCAGATAGAACGCCAGCACGATCAGCGTGAGCGCGTTCGATATCGCCGCCGCCCACGCCGGGCTGGTGATGCCGGCCGCCGGCAGTCCGAACGACCCACGGATCAACAACGGTGTCAGGATCAGGCCGATCGCGGTCGACAACGCCAGCGCCAGCAGCGGCGTCAGCGCATCGCCGACCCCGCGGATCATCGCCGTCATCAGCAGGAAGACGAAGCCGAGCGGCATCGTCAGCAGCATGATCTGCGCATACGCGCTGGCCTGGTCGAGAATGTCCGCGGGCGTGGCGAGCGCCATCATCAGCTGACGGCTGAGGAGCCCGCCGATCAGCGCCACTGAGATTGAAAGCAGAAGGCCGATCGCGAGCGTCGTGCCGACGACACTCTTGATCCGGCCGTGCTCGCCCGCGCCAAAGGCCTGGCCGATCAGCACGGTCGCGCCGGTGCTCAGCCCCATGACGAAGGCGAACAGGAAGAACATCACCGGGAAGAACGCCGAGGCAGCTGCGAGCGCATCAATGCCGATCATCTGGCCGAGATAGACGTTGCTGACGGTGCCGAACAGCGATTGCAGCGCGTTGCTCAGCATCAAGGGTGCGAGGAAGCGGAGGAATGTCGTCCAGAGCGGCTTGGGGGCAGACATGGATTGGCCTTTCATCAGGGCGTGCGAAGCCGTTGCCGCGCAATGCGCGGCTCGGCCGTCGATGGGAACGCGAGACAGAGCGCCTTAAGCGCGGTCGCTGTAGGCGAGCTTGACGATGTGGTCGCGGATATCGACAGGCCAGTCTGCGATCAACCCGGTGAAGCGTCGCCGGTCATCGGCAAACAGCGCGCGCGAGGCTTCCTCGAACTGCGGCAGGTTGCCCGCCATGGTCGACATGAAGTGATAGGCCGCATCGCGCGCCTGCCGTTCGCGGTCCTTGTCGCCGCTCGCGCGCCTGGCCTCATCGACGAGCTTGCGCAGCGCGACCGAGGCGCCGCCCGGCTGCGTGCCGAGCCACTCCCAGTGTCGCGGCAGCAACGTCACCTCGCGCGCGACCACGCCGAGCTTCGGCCGCCCGCGCCCGCGCGGCTCGCTCGGCGGCGTGCTCTCCTCGACCGGCGGCGGCACAAGCTTCGCCAACCGCGCCAGGACCTCGCGATCCCCGCCACGCAGATCGAAGTCGATCGATCGACCCGTGCCGTCCTCGAAGATGATGATGGGCTCGTCCGGCCGCGTCGCCACCCGCTTGACGACCAGTGCGACCTCGCCTGCCGGCCCGGACACCAGGCGGCGCTGCCCCTGGAAGGCGGTGAAAATCTTCTGCATTGGAATCATTGCTATTTTGACGACGTTGGACCATTTAATACCCGGGTAAATTATCGACGTCAATATACCCGGGTGAAAATATCCGTCCTGATGGCTCGACATTGTGATCTCGGGCTGGCACGAACGGCGCCGCCGACCGACCACGCCTAGCCACCACGCCTAGCCCCGGGGACCTCGCCAATGCTGACCGTTCACCACCTCAACAATTCCCGCTCGCAGCGCGTGCTGTGGCTGCTCGAAGAGTTGGGCGTGCCCTACGAGATCGTGCGCTATCAGCGCCAGCCGGACATGCGCGCGCCGATGGAGCTGCGCGCCATTCATCCGCTCGGCAAGTCGCCCGTCATCACCGACAACGGCAACACCATCGCCGAGTCCGGCGCGATCATCGAATATCTCATCGCGACCTATGGCAACGGCCGGCTGATTCCGCCGCCGAACACGCCGGAGCGGCTGCGCTTCACCTATTGGCTGCATTATGCCGAGGGATCTGCGATGCAGCCGCTGCTGCTGAAGCTGCTGTTCACGCTGATGCCGAAGCGCGCGCCTGCGCTGCTTCGTCCGCTGGTGCGCAAGGTCTCGAACCAGGCGCTCACCACGCTGGTCAACCCGCAGCTCAAGCAGCACATGGATTACTGGGAAGGCGAGCTCGGCAAGAGCGAATGGTTTGCCGGCAACGAATTCACCGCAGCCGACATCCAGATGAGCTTTCCGCTGGAAGCGGCGCAAGCGCGCGGCGGGCTCGAGCAGGGCCATCCCAAGGCGATGGCGTTTCTCGAGCGCATCCACGCGCGCCCGGCCTATGCGCGCGCGCTTGAAAAGGGCGGGCCATACCAGGTGGGACGGTAGTTAGTCATGCCGTCGAGCGCCTAGCCCGCCGCGTAGGCCCAGTACGTCCGGTGCTCCGGCGTGTTCATGTCGCGATAGCACGCGTGACAGCGAGAGCTAGCGGATCCGCGCTCCCGTTGCCATGCAGATGACGTTGTTACTGCCCCGCAGCTTCTGCGCCCCGCGTGCGCGGATCGGGCGCGCCGAGCGGTCCGTTGGGTGTCACGACAATCGAATTGACCGACGTCTGCCCCATCGGCTCGACGATGACGTGGCCCATCGCCTTCAGCTTATCCAGAACATCGCTGGGAAAGCCGCGCTCGACACGCACTTCATCGGGCAACCATTGGTGATGCAGCCGTGGCGCTGCGACGGCGGCCGCAACATCCATCTTGTAGTCGAGCACGTTGACGATGACCTGCAGCACGCTTGAAATGATGCGACTGCCGCCGGGCGAGCCCGTCACCAGCACCGGCTTGCCGTCCCTGAGCACGATGGTCGGTGACATCGAGGACAGCGGCCGCTTGCCGGGGCCCGGCAGATTGGCCTCGAAGCCGACGAGACCGTAGGCATTGGAGGCGCCGATTGCGGCGGTGAAATCGTCGAGCTCGTTGTTGAGCAGGACGCCGGTGCCGTCGGCAACGAGGCCCACGCCGTAGCTGAAGTTCAGCGTATAGGTGTTGCTGACGGCATTGCCGCGTCCATCGACGACGGAGAAATGCGTGGTGTTGCTGCCCTCGCGCGGCGAGGGAGCCGCGGAAACGAGCTCCTTTGACGGCGTGGCGCGCTCGGCGGAGATGCCGGCGCGCAGCTTGGCGGCGTAGTCCTTCGCGACGAGCGTCTCGATCGGTGCGTTGACGAAGGCGGGATCGCCGAGATAGCGCGCGCGGTCGGCGTAGGCGCGCTTCATCGCCTCGATCAGAAGATGCAGCGATGCCGGCGATCCCTGCTTCAGATCGGCGAGCTGAAAGCCCTCGAGGATGTTGAGCGTCTCCGCCAGCACGACACCGCCCGACGAAGGCAGCGGCATCGACACGATGTCATAGCCGCGATAGGTGCCGCGCACCGGCGTGCGGGTCACGGCCTGATAGGCCTTCAAATCGGCTGGCGTCATGATGCCGCCGGCGTCCGTCACGGCCTTGGCGAGCTTTTCCGCGACCGGTCCCTCATAGAAGCCGCGTGGCCCCAGTGCGGCGACGGCCGACAGCGTTTCAGCGAGATCGCCCTGCACCAGCCTGTCGCCTTCACCGATCGGCGTGCCGTCGGGCCGCGAGAAGATTTTGGCCGAAGACGGCCAGCGAGCCAGCCGCCGGTGCCAGGCCGGCATCGTGTCGGCCATGTCGTCACCGACGACGAAGCCGTCGCGGGCCAGCGCGATGGCGGGCGCGAGCAATTGCGCCAGCGTGAACTGGCCGGAGCCGTATTTTTCCAGCGCGAGGGAAAGACCGGCAACCGTGCCGGGCACGCCGACGCCGAGGGCGGAATCCCGTGACTTCGCAACATCGGGCTTGCCGTCGGCGCCGAGGAAGATTTGCGGCGTGGTCGCCGCCGGCGCCGTCTCGCGGTAATCGATCGTGATGTCTTCGTTGCGGTCCGCGGAATGGATCACCATGAAGCCGCCGCCGCCGATATTGCCGGCACGCGGATAGGTCACGGCCATCGCAAAGCCGGTCGCGACCGCCGCATCGACCGCATTGCCACCGCTCCGCAGGATATCGGCACCGATCTGTGCGGATATCTTCTCCTGCGCGACGACCATGCCGTGCTCGGCGGCGACGGCGCGTACCGTGTCAGGCGCGGCTGGGACATAGGCCCGTCGCGCATCCTGGGCGGCTGCCGGTGACAGACCAAACGCCAGGGCGGCTATGAAGGCGAAAAATGTCCGCCTTGTCGAATATGACGACATCATCAAGCTTCCGCCGTGGCTTCGAACCAGTTCACATGCCTCGCTGCAATGCTATACGGTTTGCCCCAGGAGAGGCAAAACTGTTCGTGATGAGGACTGCGCGATGACGACGATCGCCCCGGATGTGCGCATGGCCGGCGTGGCGCGGACCTATCCGCCGCGCGCCGCCGTCGTCAGCTGGATTTTCTTCGACTGGGCCGCGCAGCCGTATTTCACGCTGATCACGACCTTCGTGTTCGCGCCCTATTTCGCCACCAGCATTGCGCCGAACCCCGCCACCGGCCAATCGCTGTGGGGATTTGCGATGGCGGCCGCGGGCCTTGCGATCGCGTTGATGTCGCCGGTGCTGGGGGCCATCGCGGACGCCTCGGGCCGCCGGAAGCCGTGGATCGCGGGGTTCGGTGCGCTGCTGGTGGCGGCATCCTGCACGCTGTGGATCGGCAAGCCCGGCGATCCCTCCATCATTCCGCCCCTGCTCACCGCAGTCGCGCTCGCCAGCGTCGGCGCGGAATTCGCCACCCTCTTCAACAATGCGATGATGCCGACGCTGGTGCCGCCGGAGCGGATCGGACGGCTCTCCGGCACCGGCTGGGCCACCGGCTATGTCGGTGGGATTGTCAGCCTGATCATCGTGCTCGGCTTCCTCGCGGCCAACCCGCAGACCGGCCGCACATTGCTGGGCTTTACGCCGCTGTTCGGGCTCGATCCGGTCAGCCATCAGGGCGATCGCATTGTGGGGCCGCTGACCGGGCTGTGGTTCATCGTCTTCGTGACACCGCTGTTCCTGTTCACGCCGGATTATCCGGCGAAGCGCCCGGTGCGCGAGGCGTTGCGCGAGGGGCTGTGGGAGCTGAGGCAATCGATCAGAGGCTTGCCGCAACAGAGATCGCTGGCGGCATTTCTGCTCGCCAATATGATCTATACGGATGGTCTCGTGTCGCTGTTCGCCTTTGGCGGCATCTACGCCGCGGGCACCTTCGGCTGGCACACCATCCAGATCGGCACCTTCGGCATCATGCTCGCGATTGCCGGCGCATTTGGCGCATGGTTCGGCGGCAAGCTGGATGATCGTCTCGGGCCGAAGCGCGTCATCGCCGGCAGCCTGCTCGTGCTGCTGCTGTCCGTGGCGGCGATTCTCCTGGTCGACAAGGACAGTGTGTTGTTCATCAAGGTCGCGCCGCCGCAAGCAGACGCTCCCTTGTTCTCGAGCGCGGCCGAGCGCGCCTATCTCGTGCTGGGCTGCCTCATCGGTGCGGCCGGTGGCCCTCTCCAGGCGGCCTCACGCACGCTGCTGATTCACCTCGCTCCGAAGGACCGCATCGCGCAGTATTTCGGCCTGTTCGCGCTGACCGGAAAGGTGACGTCCTTCATCGGACCGTTGCTGATCGGCATGGTCACGGCGGTGACCGCAAGCCAGAAGGCCGGCATGGCCGTGCTGGTGGTGTTCTTCGTCGCGGGGCTGGGGCTGTTGATGCGGGTGCGGGATTAGCCGCGGGCCTTCGTAGCCCGGATGAAGCGCAGCGCAATCCGGGAAACCTGTTTCCGTAGAGGCGCTGACCCGGATTTCGCTTCGCTCCATCCGGGCTACGCTTGTGGTGAAAGGCTCAGTGCCGGAAATGCCGCGTGCCCGTGAACACCATGGCGATGCCGTGCTCGTCGGCGGCCTTGATCACCTCGTCGTCGCGCATCGAGCCGCCGGGCTGCACCACCGCGGTGGCGCCGGCCTCGATGCAGGCGAGCATGCCGTCGGCGAAGGGGAAGAACGCATCCGACGCCACCACCGAGCCCTTGGTGAGCGGCTCGGCGAGCTTCAGCTCGCTCGCCGCATCCTGGGCTTTGCGCGCGGCGATGCGGGCCGAATCCACCCGGCTCATCTGGCCGGCGCCGATGCCGACGGTGGCGAGATCCTTGGCGTAGATGATGGTGTTGGACTTGACGTGTTTTGCGACCCGGAACGCAAACTTGAGGTCACGCATTTCAGCGTCGGTCGGCGCACGCTTGGTCACGATCTTGAACGTCATGTCGTCGACGACGGCGTTGTCGCGGCTCTGCACCAGCAGGCCACCGGCGACCGTCTTGGCGGTGATGCCAGGCGCGCGCGGATCGGGCAGGCTGCCGGCGAGCAGGAGGCGGAGGTTCTTCTTGCCACCGATGATGGCGATCGCTTCCTCGGTGGCGTCGGGCGCGATGATCACCTCGGTGAAGATTTTTGTGATCTCGCGGGCCGTATCTGCGTCCAGGGGGCGATTCATCGCGATGATGCCGCCGAAGGCCGAGGTGGAATCGCAGGCCAGCGCCTTGCGATAGGCGTCGACGAGGTTCGATCCCTCCGCGACGCCGCAGGGGTTGGCGTGCTTGACGATGACGCAGGCGGCGGTGCGCCTGGCGTCGAACTCACCGATGCATTCATAGGCGGCGTCAGTGTCGTTGATGTTGTTGTAGGAGAGCTCCTTGCCCTGGAGCTGCCGTGCGGTGGAGACGCCCGGGCGCTTGTCGGGGGTCGCGTAGAACGCCGCGGTCTGGTGCGGGTTCTCGCCGTAGCGCAGCGATTGAATCAACTTGCCGCCGAAGGCACGGAAGTCGGGCGCGTCAATCTCGAGCTGGCGATTGAACCAGTTCGAGATCGCGGCATCGTAAGCGCCGGTGCGCGCATAGGCCTTCGCGGCAAGCCGCCGCCGCAGTTTCAGCGTGGTCGCGCCCTTGTTGGCGGCGAGCTCGTCGAGCACGGCCTTGTAGTCATCTGCCTCGACGACAACGGCGACGTCATCATGGTTCTTGGCGGCGGCGCGGATCATCGCGGGGCCGCCGATGTCGATATTCTCGATGCAATCCTCGAAGGCGGCGCCTTTGTCGACGGTCGCCTCGAACGGATAGAGATTGACGACGAGAAGATCAATCGGCGCGATGCCGTGTGCCTTCATCGCATCCGCATGCTCCTTGTTGTCCCGGATCGCGAGCAGGCCGCCATGCACCTTCGGATGCAAGGTCTTGACGCGGCCGTCCATCATCTCGGGGAAGCCGGTGAGGTCGGAGACATCCTTCACCTTGAGGCCGGCCGCGGCGATCGCTTTTGCCGTGCCGCCGGTCGAGACCAGCTCGACATCATGGGCGGCGAGCGCCTTTGCGAATTCGATCAGGCCGGTTTTGTCGGAGACGGAAAGAAGCGCGCGGGTGACGCGGCGGGGATGGTCAGTCATGAGCAAGATCCTCTGTCTTAAGAAGTGTCTATGCCCAGGCGCGCGGCAGATATGTGTCGCGCTTCCCGATGGTGCTCCATCCAAGGTCGCCAGTCGCGCGAGCGAGGGCTCGATAGCAGTTTTCGGCGTGCTTCACAACGATCAGATGGGGCCGAATCCGCGCGTTTACAGCGGAAGTTCCGGTTCGCGCCGGGCGTTGCGGCGGGCATTGGTGACGGTCGGCGATGCCGTGGAGCGGACAAAGCTCCAGCGGATCGAAGGCGCCTGCCGCGCGTCCTGCCGGATCACGATCTGGGCAGTGCGGCGCGGCCCGTCATTGCCGGCCAGGAACACGCTGTCCTCGAGGTCGACCTTGTCGTCGAGCGCCTCGAAGGTCCAGACGTCGCGGTTCGGCAGCACCAGCATGACGCCGCGCGCATCCGACAGCCGGCTCGCCTTCACTGCCGGATGCAGATGGAAGCGCAGCGTAAAGTCAGCGTCGGCGCCCTTGAAGCGTCCGCCCTGCGGCGGCGACAGCGTGTCCTCGCCGTCGATGCGCGCGCCATCATTGGCGATCATCAGCACGCGGCGGTGGATTGCGCCGAATTTGGAGAGATAGCCGTCATGCGACGTCGTCAGCAGCGTGCCGTTCTGAACGATCTCCCGATAGCTCTCGACCTCGACGGGCCCGCTCGTGACCGGCGAGCCGTGCAGGAGCCGCTTCATCGCCGACATCTCGACGAACTGGCACGACGAAGTATCGTGATAGGTCAGCGTCGAATGCGCCGCGGTGCCGCGGGCGAACGGCCGCCAATTGTCGCGGCCCGTGGTCGGCATGCCGCAATTGGTGACGATGCGGCTGATGCCGGAGGATAGTTCGAACGACAGGCAGCCGGCGTGGGCGTCGTGGCTGACGCCGGCTGGCGGCGGCGGGCCGGTGTCGATGATCACAGTGGTCTGGCCGGCATCGAGGCGCTGAAAGCCGGTATGCGGCATGTTTGCCATCGGCGCGCCGTGGGTGTCGTCATAGGCGAGCAGCGTTGCGAGCAGGTCGGACGATGTCGCGCTCATGCCGTTGAACAGCGCGAAATTTCCGTCGCCGTGGCGGAAGAAGCGCAGCATCGGCATCATGCGGTCGATCGCGTTGAGCAGCGCCGGTGGCGGCGCGATGTTGCGCGCAGCAAACGTCTGCCGCAGCGGCAGCAGGTCGATCAGGAGTTCAATCAGCGCCCCCGGATTGCGCGAGATGTGTCCGCCGTCGGGCAGGATCTGCCGCTGCAATTCGTCCGACAGCTTCTTCGATGCGCTGCGGATTTGGCCGGCCTGGTTGGCAAGGCACAAGGCCGCATAGCACAGCGCCATCAGCACCTGGAGCTTCGGCACCCCGTCGGGAATGTTGACCATGGTGTAGCGCAGGAAGCGGATCTCGCGCGCGAGGGCGCGCAGGTAACGGCGGTAGAACTTGTTGTCGGTCTCGTTGAGCACCAGCGGCGCTTGCGAAAGCAGCGAGATCACGCGCCGGGCCAGCACGTCGGCACGTCGCGCGACCGGCCGGCGCTTGTTGGCGGGGTTGGCGATCCAGTCCTCGATCAGCGCGCGCGCATTCGCCCGTGTCAGCGCGGTGTCGGCGGCGCGCAAATGGCGCAGCCAGCCGAAGCCGAGCAGCGCGACTTCCCAATCTTCCGACGGCGGCT
Source organism: Bradyrhizobium sp. WSM2793 (assembly GCF_000379585.1). Taxonomy (NCBI): domain Bacteria; kingdom Pseudomonadati; phylum Pseudomonadota; class Alphaproteobacteria; order Hyphomicrobiales; family Nitrobacteraceae; genus Bradyrhizobium; species Bradyrhizobium sp. WSM2793. Next base: position 218,013 of record NZ_KB902851.1, read on the forward strand.
CGAGCTCGAAGATCGAACGGCCGTGGCAATTGACGATCTTGCCGGCGAAGACGAAGCGGCCGGCATAGATTTCAGCGGCGCGCGTCGCATCCGCGGTGCGCAGATCATGCGGCGCGATGATCAGCCGGTCGGTGCGGCCGGGCCAGACCCGCGACAGCGCAACGGAACCGCCGCTCGCGCGCGCGAGCATGTTCCGCGCGAAGCGGTTCATGACCAGCGTCGAGATACGTCTGCGTTGAGCGACCGACACGCTTTGCCTTGAAGGGGGAGAGGATTCCGACGAATCCCTATTAATCCCAAAATCGGACGTCTGACACCACCTTGAACGTGTGCGAATCAGCGTCGCGGCCGCAAAATCCGGTGCAAAATCAGGATTTAACGAGCCGGGTCGCGAAAAACCCGTCGAGCCCGCCGAGCTTGGGATCGGCGTTCGGCAGATGGCTGGGCAGGGTGCGCAGATCGCCGTCCCCTGTGATGATTTCGTCCAGGCCCGCGACTTCCGACGCCTCGATCGGGACGCGGCGAAGCGCGGGCTCGCTTGCCAGCAGCGTCGCCACGGCCTGCTCGCCCTCTTCGGGTTCCAGCGAGCAGGTGCAGTAGACCAGCGTGCCGCCCGGCTTGAGCAACGATACCGATCTTCGCAGCAGCCGCTGCTGCAGCACCGTCATGGCGGTGACATCGGATTCCTGCCGCAGCCACGCCACATCGGGATGACGGCGGATCGTGCCGGTCGAGGTGCAGGGCGCATCGATCAAAATACCGTCGAAGCCTTCGGCAGGGCCGGCCCATTCCACGGCGTCAGCGACGACGGTCTCGGCCTGGAGCGACAGCCGCGCCAGGTTTTCACGCAGCCGCGTCACCCGGGCTGGCGAGCGGTCAATCGCCGTGACATGCGCGCCGGCATGCACCAGTTGCGCGGTCTTGCCGCCGGGGGCGGCGCAGAGATCGGCAATGGACTTGCCCTTGACGTCGCCGAACAGCAGGGCCGGCAGCGCGGCCGCGGCGTCCTGCACCCACCATTGTCCCTCGGCAAAGCCGGGCAGCATGGTCACCGAGCCGTGCAGCAGCATCCGCACCGTCCCGGTCGGCAGCGTCTCGCCGTGCAGGCGGCTCGCCCATTGCGCGGCATCGGATTTCACCGTGAGATCGAGCGACGGCTCGTGGCCGAGCGCCAGCGCCATCTCCCTTGCGGTTGCTTCGCCATAATGCGCGCTCCAGCGCGCGAGCAGCCATGGCGGCAGATCCAGCGATTGCGCGGCGACCTCCTCGACCAGCGCCGTGCCCTCGCGCGCGCAGCGGCGCAGCACGGCATTGACGAGGCCGGCATAGCGCGCGGCGCGCCGGTCGGATTGCACCAGGCGAACGGAGAGGTCGACGGCCGCGTGATCCGGCACGTCCATCCAGAGGATCTGCGCCGCGCCGATCAGGAGCGCGCTTTGCGCGCGCGGCGCATCGGAGGGGATGCCCTTGTCGAGCAGGCGGGACAGTACATGACCGAGCGTGCCGAGCCGGCGCAGCACCGTGGCGACCAGGCGCCGCATCAGCGCGCGGTCGCGGTCGGCCAGCGTCTTCAGTCCGGGATGGGCGCTGCTGCCGTCGAGTTGGTCGTCGAGCGTGCGGTGCTTGTGCAGCACGCCGTCGACGATGTCGGCGGCAATCCGTCGCGCCGCGAGACCGGGCACTTCGGACGGAGGGGCGAAACGTTGAGATGGCATGCGGAAGCAAGGTTCTGAGCGAGCGGCAGTTCCGCCGCAATGGGCGCATGCCTTGAGAACCCAATCTCTGGCACGCGAATATGCCAAATGTAAGAATCGCTTCCGGCTTTTTCAGCCCTGCCGGGCCGATTTCAGGAATGCGTTATTGGACATCGCGTTGCGGCTCGTCCTGCGCTAGAAAGCCTGGCGATGAATGACCAGCCTCCCGTTTCCGACCGCAAGCAGCTCACGCCGGCAGCCAAGCGCGCGCTGGCCGAAGCCGAGGCGCGCCGGCAGGCCGCGGCCGTGCAGGCCAAGGAGTACGGCAGGGCGGCGCCGAAGGAATTGCAGGGGCCCAAGGGACCGGAGCCGACCCGCTACGGCGACTGGGAGCGCAAGGGCATCGCCTCCGACTTCTGAGCGATCGCCGGTCCGAAGGCTGTCCGCCCTTGCTGCTAAAGGTCTTGGCACTAAAGGTCTTGCCACTAAAGGTAATGATTCTCCCTGAGATAGCGGATGATGCGCTCGCAGGCCGCGTCAGTCGACATTTCTGACGTGTCGATGGTGATCTCCGGCGCCTGCGGCGTCTCGTAGGGATGATCGATGCCGGTGAACGACGGCAGCTCTCCCGCCCGTGCCTTGCGATAGAGCCCCTTGGGATCGCGATGCTCACATTCGGCGAGCGGGGTCGCGACATGGATCTCGATGAACTCGCCTGTCTCGACCCGCCCGCGCGCCAGCTCGCGCTCGCTGCGGAACGGTGAGATCAGCGCGACCAGCGCGATCATGCCGGCGTCGACGAACAGCGCTGCGATCTCCGCGGTGCGTCGGACGTTCTCCGCCCTGTCCGTGGTGGAGAAGCCGAGGTCGCGGTTGATGCCGTGACGGAGATTGTCGCCGTCGAGCAGTACGGCGTGGCGTCCGAGTTCGGCAAGCCTGCGATCGACGAGATCGGCGATTGTCGATTTGCCGGCACCGCTCAGCCCTGTGAACCAGAGCACGCAGGGCCGCTGCTGCTTCAGCCGCGCCCGCACGGATTTGTCGACGGCAAGCCGCTGCCAATGAATGTTGGTGGCGCGGCGGAGCGAGAGATCGATCATTCCCGCGGCGGCGGTGCGATGGCTGATCGGATCGACGAGAATGAAGCTGCCCATGTCGCGGTCGTCGCGATAGGCCTCGAACACCAAGGGACGGTCGAGGCTGAGATGGGCGTAGCCGATCTGGTTGGCGTCGAGCGTGGCGGCGCTTTCATGCGCCATGGTGTCGATGGCGATGCGGTGCTTGAGCGTCGTGATCACCGCGCCGGTCGAGGCCGCGCCGCATTTGAGCAAATAGCGACGGCCCGCGACCATGGCCTCGTCGTCGAACCAGACCAGATGCGCCGCCAATTGATCGGAGACCTGTGGCGCGGGTCCCGCCGTCAGCACGTCGCCGCGACTGACGTCGATCTCGTCGGTCAATGTGAGCGTCATCGATTCGCCCGCCGCAGCCCGATCGCGCTCGCCGCCGGGCGTGAGAATGCGCGCGATGCGCGTCTGACGGCCCGAGGGCTGCACGGTGATGGTCTCGCCGGTCGCGATCGTTCCGCTGGCGATCCGGCCGCAGAAGCCGCGAAACTCCGCATGCGGCCGGTTGACCCATTGCACCGGCAACCGGAACGGCCGCTGCGAGACATCGCCGGAAACGTCGACCGATTCCAGATAGGCCGTCGCCGTCGGCCCGGTGTACCAGGGCGTCCGCGCGCTGGCCGTGACGATGTTGTCGCCGTCGCGTGCGACGACCGGAATGCACTGGACCTGCGGGATTCCGAGCTGTCCGGCCATGGTCAGGTATTCGGCAGTGATGGCCGCAAAGCGACCCCCGTCGAATCCGATCAGGTCCATCTTGTTCACGGCGAGCACGACGTGACGGATACCCAGCAGCGACAGGATGTGGCTGTGGCGCCGCGTCTGCGTGATCACGCCCTTGCGGGCATCGACCAGCACCACGGCAAGATCGGCGTTGGAGGCGCCGGTCGCCATGTTGCGCGTGTACTGCGCATGCCCCGGCGTGTCGGCGACGATGAAGCGGCGCAGCCTGGTGGCGAAGAAGCGGTAGGCGACGTCGATCGTGATGCCCTGCTCGCGCTCGGCCTGCAAGCCGTCGACCAGCAGCGCGAAATCGAAATCGCCACCGGTGGTGCCGACCGTCCGGCTCTCGGACGCCAGCGCGTCGATCTGGTCGTCGAGCAGCGTCTTGGAATCGTAGAGCAGCCGGCCGACCAGCGTGCTCTTGCCGTCGTCGACGCTGCCGCAAGTGACGAAGCGCAGCGTCGGACGATCATCCTGTTCGAGTCGCGGCGCACCGGAGGCGGCGATCGTGGGGGCCTCGTGATAGGACATCAGAAGTAGCCTTCCGCTTTCTTGCGCTCCATCGATGCGGCACTGTCCCGGTCGATCATGCGTCCCTGCCGCTCGGAGGTGCGCGAGGCCATCATCTCGCGCACGATGTCGGGGAGCGTTGCCGCGGTCGAGACCGTGGCGCCGCTGAGCGGATAGCAGCCGAGGGTGCGAAACCTGACGGAGCGCCATCGCGGCTCTTCGCCTGCAAGCAGCGGCATCCGTTCGTCGTCCACCATGATCAGCGCGCCGTCGCGCTCGACCACCGGGCGCGAAGCCGCCAGATAGAGCGGAACGATCGGGATGTCCTCGAGCAGGATGTAGTCCCAGACGTCGAGCTCGGTCCAGTTCGAAAGCGGAAACACCCGCATACTCTCGCCGGGCGCCAGCATCGTGTTGTACAGGCTCCACAGCTCGGGCCGCTGGTTCTTCGGATCCCAGCGATGTGCCGCGCTCCGGTGCGAGAACACGCGCTCCTTGGCGCGCGATTTCTCCTCGTCGCGCCGCGCGCCTCCGATCGCGGCGTCGAAGCCGTGGAGGTCCAGCGCCTGCCGCAACGCCTGCGTCTTCATGACGTCGGTGTAGCGGGCTGAGCCGTGGGTGAAGGGGTCGATGCCCTGGCTCAAGCCGTCATTGTTGGTATGGACGATCAGGTCGATGCCGAGTTCGCGCGCGCGGCGGTCGCGAAACGCGATCATCTCGCGGAACTTCCATGTCGTGTCGACATGCAGCAGCGGAAACGGTGGCTTGCCGGGATGAAAGGCCTTCATCGCCAGGTGCAGCAGCACCGAGGAGTCCTTGCCGATCGAATACAGCATCACCGGCTTGCGGAATTCGGCCGCCGTCTCCCGCAAGATGTGGATGCTTTCCGCCTCCAGGCGCCGGAGATGGCTGGCGGCGTGAAGCGGCTCGCGGCCGGTTCTTTCAAGGAGGGCGGGCTCGGTGCTCGTGGGAATGTCCAGCATGCTGATCACGCGGCCTCGGCGAACCATTCGCCGAACAGATGCGCCGACGTTGAGGCATTCAGGCCGAGATCGCGAACGCACGCCGCGACCGAAGCTCGATAGGCGTCATTGACCCCGCAGCGCTCCAGAATCTCCAGCTGAGCTTCGCTCATTGAGGCCGTCGCGCGACGCTGGTAGCGATAGGCGCTATCGGAGGTGTGCAGATTGGGCACCTTGTAGATCGTCGCTTCGCTCGGGAAGATGACGCGCGCGTTGTTTGCTTGCACGTCTCCCGGTTCCTGCCATGACGTCACGGCATTCTCGGTAAAGCTGCTCGAAAGGCCGAGGCGGTCGAACAAGACGCGCACCGACGACAGGGCCTCCTTGCTTACCTCGTAGACGTAGTGCGTGACGGGAACGCCGTGTTGTTGCGCGTAACTTGCGACGCGGGCCGCGCTGAGTGCGGCAACGACATAGTGCCGCAGCAATGTGTCTTCGGGCGCGCGCGAAATCAGCTTCTCGAGCCATGACGCCAGCGAACTCGCCGGCTCGCGGTCGAGCATGATGAGATGCAGACGGTCGCGCTGATAGCCTGCCTCGACCAAGAGCTGCAGCGGATTGAACAAGCTCTCGGCAAGGACGTAGGGCCCGATCGTTTCCTTGCTGAAGATGTGCGGCTCGTCGCTTGCCGAGGGGATGATCCAGGGCGCCAGCGGGCGGCCGACGAGCGCGTCGCGCAGGATCGCCTTCAGCGGTTGATAATATGAAGGCATGCCGGTCATGCCGAACAGATTGCTGAGGGCGGTCGATCCGACTCTGGCCTTGCCGCATGCAAAATAGAGCATCGGAAAGTCCTGCGCCGGACGATGTAGGAAATCCTCGGCAAGGCAGTCCGTCACTTCACGCATCAACGTCGCGAGCGTGACGGCTCTGGTCTGGAATTCGCCCACCGGCGACAGCAGCATGGTGTCGAGGGAACTATGCTGCTGCCGAACGAGATCGGCCATTCGTTCGAGCGAATCGGCGGAAATTGCGTCGATGTTCATGTCGGGGGCCCACTGCAGGGAGTTCCACGAGCGATTGCTCGTTGGAGAGATTCCAACCTACAGTTGTCGGCGGTGTCGGACAATTCCGGGGAATCCCGGAGGCGCTATCCATATGCGACGAGCATTGAAGAAGTGCTCGTCGCCGCTACGCCGTTTCATGCCGCGCGCACGGTGGTGAGGAACTTCTCGACTTCCGTCTTCAAGAGGCTGCTTTCACTCGACAGCGAACGCGCCGATGCCAACACCTGCCCCGACGCCGCGCCGGTCGCGCTCGCGCCATGACTGACCTGGGCGATCTTGTCTGCGACTTCGACGGTTCCCTTGGCGGCTTCGCTGACGTTGCGCGCAATCTCGGCCGTCGCTGCACCCTGTTCTTCGATCGTCGCTGCAATGGTGGACGAAATGTCTGAAATGCGGGCGATGGTCGCGCCGATTTCCTTGATCGCTCCGACGGAGTCCTCGGTTGCCGATTGCATGCCGGCGATCTGCGCGCTGATCTCTTCGGTCGCTCGCGCGGTTTGCGCCGCGAGCGCCTTCACCTCGCTCGCCACGACTGCAAAGCCGCGGCCGGATTCGCCGGCGCGCGCCGCCTCGATCGTTGCGTTCAGCGCCAGGAGGTTGGTCTGTTCGGCAATGGCGGTGATCAATTTGACGACGTCGCCAATTCGGCCCGCCGCCTTGAGCAGTTCATTGATCCGGACGTCGGTGCGTTCGGCCTGCCTGACCGCTTCGCTGGCGATGCGGCTGGAATCGTGGACCTGGCGGCCGATCTCGACGACCGAGGTGCTCATTTCCTCGGCGGCGGACGCGACCGCTCCGACATTGGTGGAGGCTTCCTCGGAGGCCGCCGCGACCATTCCGGAGAGTTGCTGGGTCTCTTCGGCGGTTCCCGACAGCGTACCGGCGGCCGCCTCGAGCTGCTGGGAGGCTGCTGACACGGAGTCGATGATGCCGCCGACCGCGGCTTCGAACACGCCGGCGAGCTGGGCCATTTCTTCCTTGCGCTGAGCGGCCGCAGCGGCTTCCTGATTCTTCTGTTCGACCTCCATCTGCTCGATACGGATCAGGTTTTCCTTGAAGGTCTGAGCCGCGCGAGCGTTGTCGCCGACTTCATCGCCGCGGCGCGTGTAGGGAATCTCGACCGCCTTGTTGCCGCCGGCGAGTTGGAGAAGCACGTCGCCGATGCGCCGGATCGGCCGGGCGATGTTCGACACGGAAAAGACGGCGGACCCGATCAACGTCAGAACGACGAAGACGCCGACGATCAATGCGAAGGTGGCGACGCGGTCGAGTTCGGCCAGCATCTCGCCCTTGCGGCGCGCCGCGAATTCGTTGGCAACGCCGACCAGATCGTCGATCCGTTTGCTGACTTCCAGGGCTGCCGGACGCATACGCTCTGCGAGAATGGTTGCCTTCGTCGACTCTGCCGCAGTCCTGGCGCCGCCGGAGGGGGCGCCAATGACGGACTTTTGCGCCCCCGCCAGTTCAATGCCGCTGGCCAGATACGCATCGACGAATTTCTTGGTCTCACGATAGGCGTCCTGGGTGACCTTGCGGGTCGCCCGGTCGGTCGCCGCATCGATTTCCGCGCCGGCTTCGCCTGCTCGCGCGCGGAGATTCTCGAGGAGCTTGTCAACCTCTCCGGCTGACGAGGCGGAGCTGATCTCGAGAGCTGCGAGCTGCGCCCGCGCCATGGCCGTCTGCGCCGCTTGCGCATTGCCTTTGTTGAGATAGTTGATCGTGACCAGGCGATTGGATTCGGCGATCGACCGGTTGCCGAGCATCTGGTTGGTCAGCATGCCGCAGACCAGCACAACGCTCACGCCGGTGACGATGCCGAGCTTTGTTCCAATGCGAAACCTGAATGACCCCACCGCTCTCTCCTCGCGTTGCTGTATAACAGGTATTCGCAACCAATGATTGAGATTTGGGTAATATTCGCGGATCTCCAGTAGAACTACGGCCGACGTATCCGACAATGGAATTTTCCTGCATGGTTCCGCTATGTGCGCGCTCGTGCTTTGAGTTCCCCCGACTCTGTCCTAGCGTGAGTTGATGCGTTTCCAGGACCGACCCAATCCCTATCGGCCGCAATTCGGCGGCTCGCCGTTCGGTCGGCGCTTCTCCGGATTATTGCCGTGGATGTTCGTGGTGGGCATCGCGCTGGCCGTCGTGCTCACCTTCCGCCACGGAATGGGCTGGCTAATTCCGGACACGGATGGCGATCGCACGCGGAACGCCGAGATCGTTCTCGAGCAAGCGCGCCATCCCGATGTTCGCGAGCCGGTCGACGTCATTCGCACCGTCGACGGCGACACCTTTCTCGCGCGGGTTCGTCAGCGCGGCGGCCGCGATCTCGTCGTGCGGGTTCGGTTGCGCGGCATCGACGCGCCCGAGATGAAAGCGTCTTGCCGGGAGGAGCAGGACAAGGCCGAAGCCGCGGCCCGCGCATTGCGCGATCTGCTTGGTCAGGGTGACGTGACGATCGCCAATCTCGGCCCTGACAAATACGGCCGCGTTCTCGCCGACGTCGCGACCCGGCGGACTGCGAACGTTTCGGCGGCATTGCTCGCCGGCGGTTTTGCGCGAAGCTACAATGGCGGCCATCGCGACGGCTGGTGCGCGCGCAGCTGGCGATTCTGGTAACAAAAAAGCCGCGTCCCGGGACGCGGCCTCTTCTTGTCTTGCCTTGATCCCGGCGATCAGCGCGTCACGACCACCGTCGTGCCGACGGAGACGCGGCCATAGAGATCGGTGATGTCATCGTTGAGCATGCGGATGCAGCCATAGGAGACGAAACCGCCGATCGAGCCCGGCACGTTGGTGCCGTGGATGGCGTATTCACCGCCGGCCAGCGTCATCGCCGCGACGCCCATCGGGTTGCGCGGCGAGCCGCCGGGAATGACGTCAGGGATGCTCGGCTTGTCGCGCTTCACCTCGGCGGGCGGCGACCAGGCCGGATTGCGGTACTTGCCGTCGATGCGGGTGGTGCCGGCCCACTGCTTGCCGGACTTGCCGACGCCGACCGGATAGCGCACGGCGTGGCCGTTATCGAGGACGAGATAAAGCCGCCGCTCGCTGGTTTTGACCACGATCGTGCCCGGAGAATAGTCGGCCAGATGTGCCCCAACCATTTCCGGCCGCGCCTGCGCCGCCGTCGACATCAAGACCCCAGCCCCGATGGTGGCAGCGAGCGCCACAGCAATCCTTATCGACATCGATTTTCCCCTAGCCCGAACGGATCGTCCAAAATTACGCAGAACCGGCAATCGCCAGCTGGCCACGTCCTTGTCAGGGGACATTCTTAACCGCGCCCGTTAACCGGTTGGTTTCCACGCACGGCTGCCAAGGGCCAGTCAGCAGGGGGAACAAAGGAAATGTTCGAAATAAAGTAAATGACCTGAAAACAACACTCGGCGGGAAAGATGCGGCCGCACCGGCCCGCCCGCTGACGAGTGCGTGAGGATGTGAACGGCTGTTGTTTTGGGGCCTCGGTGCGAAAGGCAGTCTCGTGTCCCGGACAACGCGCAGCGCGCAGCGGTGCGCCGCAGAGCCGGGACCCAGTTCTTCTCTTCGTGCGCGGCTCGATGAGCCCCGGCTCAGCAGCGCACCGCGAAGTGCGCGCTGCGCTGCGTCCGGGGCACGAGCTTGCCTTACGCCGGCTTCCGGTTCTGCCGGTTCTTGACGAGATCATCGACCACGGCGGGATCGGCCAGCGTCGAGGTATCGCCCAGGCTGCCCGGTTCGTCCTCGGCGATCTTGCGCAGGATGCGGCGCATGATTTTGCCGGAGCGGGTCTTGGGCAGACCCGGCGCGAACTGGATCTGATCCGGGGATGCGATCGGGCCGATCTCCTTGCGCACCCAGGTGACGAGCTCCTTGCGCAGATCCTCGGTCGGCTGCACGCCGGCCATCAGGGTGACGTAGGCGTAGATGCCCTGGCCCTTGATGTCGTGCGGGAAGCCGACCACCGCGGCCTCCGACACCTTCTCATGTGCGACCAGCGCGCTCTCGACTTCCGCGGTGCCCATGCGGTGGCCGGACACGTTGATGACGTCGTCGACACGGCCGGTGATCCAGTAATAGCCGTCGGCATCACGCCGGCAGCCGTCGCCGGTAAAGTACTTGCCCTTGTAGGTCGAGAAATAGGTCTGCTCGAAGCGGGCGTGATCGCCGTAGACCGTGCGCATCTGGCCGGGCCAGGACCGCGTCAGGCAGAGATTGCCCGAGGTCTCGCCGTCCAGCACCTTGCCGTCGGCGTCGACGATCTCAGGCGCCACGCCGAAGAACGGCTGCGTCGCCGAGCCCGGCTTGAGCTTGGTCGCGCCCGGCAGCGGCGTGATCAGGATGCCGCCGGTCTCCGTCTGCCACCAGGTGTCGACGATCGGGCAGCGGTCGTCGCCGACGACGCGGTGATACCACTCCCACGCTTCCGGATTGATCGGCTCGCCGACCGAGCCGAGCAGGCGGAGCGAGGCGCGCGATGTCTTCTTCACCGGTTCGTCGCCGGACTGCATCAGCGCGCGGATCGCGGTCGGTGCGGTGTAGAAGATGTTGACCTTGTGCTTGTCGATGACGTTCCAGAACCTGGAATTATCCGGGTAATTCGGCACGCCTTCGAACATCAGCGTGGTCGCGCCATTGGCGAGCGGCCCGTAGAGGATGTAGCTGTGGCCGGTGACCCAGCCGACATCGGCGGTGCACCAGTAGATGTCGCCGTCGTGATAATCGAAGACGTATTGATGCGTCATCGAGGCGAACACGAGATAGCCGGCGGAGGTGTGCAGCACGCCCTTGGGCTGGCCGGTCGAGCCTGAGGTGTAGAGGATGAACAGCGGATCCTCGGCATGCATGTGCTCGACCGGGCATTCCGTCGTCACCATCGCCGCCGCCTCGTGATACCAGAGGTCGCGCGTCGGGTTCATGTCGATCTTGCCGCCGGTGCGCTTGACCACCACGACCCAGTCAACGTCGTCGGCCTTCGCGAGCGCGGCGTCGACGTTGGCCTTCAGCGGCACCTTCTTGCCGCCGCGCAGGCCTTCGTCCGCGGTGATGATGACCTTGGATTTGCAGTCATTGATGCGCTGGGCGAGGCTGTCCGGCGAGAATCCCGCGAACACCACGGAGTGGATCGCGCCGATGCGCGCGCAGGCGAGCATCGCATAGGCCGCTTCCGGAATCATTGGCAGGTAGATGGTGACGCGGTCGCCCTTCTTGACGTTGCGGGTGCGCAGGATGTTGGCCATCCGGCAGACCTCGTCGTGCAGCTCCTGGTAGGTGATGCGCTTGGACTGCGAGGGATCGTCGCCTTCCCAGATGATCGCGGTCTGATTGGCGCGCTTGGCGAGATGGCGGTCGATGCAGTTGTAGGCGACGTTGAGGATGCCGTCCTCGAACCATTTGATCGAGATGTTGCCGGGCGCGAACGAGACGTTCTCGATTTTCGTCGGCGCGTGCATCCAGTCGATGCGCTTGGCCTGCTCCGCCCAGAAACCGTTCGGGTCCGAGATCGAGCGAGCGTACATCTCCTTGTACTTGGCCTGGTCGATCCAGGCACGCTTCGCCCACTCCGCCGGGACGTCGTAGATCTTCTCGGACATGCTTCCCTCCACATACGGCAGGCCGAACGCTGGCGACCGGCGAGCCGACTTGATCATTGACTGATTATGCGTCGGGCTAACCGGGCCCGACAAGGAGCACAAGCTGGACCTTCGGCGGGCGGCCGGCCATGCGGAGGATCAAGCCCGCCTGCTGCGACTGTCGCAGATATGAAACAAGCCGGCGGGCGGCTTTCGGGGCCTTGATCCAGCTCCGCGGAATAGGCCGGCGCAGGGGCCCCATGCATCAGTAGAGGTATTTGGAAACCGCCTCTCACTGATTCGGGACTCGCAATACGGTTCGGAACACCCTAAATGGCCAACCCGGGTCCAAAGAGACCCTTCGGAACAAAAATCAGAACAGCGGCATTGACCGGTAACAGACAGGGCTAAGGCATAAGGCTATGATGGATCAGCAGAATCTCGGGACGATACGGCCCGCTTCAGCCGATCCTGCAGCTATTGCGCTGGCCAAGGCCCTCGGACAATGGCCGAAACCGGCCCCTTTCAGGCGTCCGAGCCCGAAGAAGGCCTTCGACACGGCGCCCGCGGCGACGGTCGAAGCGCTCGCCAGGGAGCTCGGCCTGCGGCTCGGCGACCAGAACGAGCTGACCATTCGCCGCGTCCGGCGCGGCAAGGGCTATTCCTTCGTGCGTCCCAATGGCGCACATATCCGCGACGCCCGCACCATCCGACGGCTGCACGCCATGGCGGTGCCGCCGGCCTATCGCGAGGTGCGCTATTCGTCCGATCCGAGCTCGCATCTCCAGGCGGTGGGCCGCGATGCCGCGGGCCGGCTGCAATATCGCTATCACGCCGATTGGGAAAAGGTCCGCGAGCACCGCAAGGCGCATCGGCTGGAAAAGCTCGTCGGCGCGCTGCCAAAGATCCGGCGCAAGGTCTCGGCATTCCTGTCGGGCGACGAGCCGACGCGTGAATTCGCGCTCTCGGCCGTGATCGAGCTGATCGCGCGCACCGCGATCCGTCCCGGCAATGAATCCTATGCCCGTCTCAACGGCACCCGCGGTGCGACCACGCTGCTGAAGTCCAACGTCACGCTGGAGGACGATTGCTTCGTGCTGACCTTCAAGGCGAAGGGCGGCAAGGCGGTGCGCAAGGAGTGCGACGCGGCCAAGCTGGTGCGCGCCATCGGCATTTTGCAGGAGGTCCCCGGCAAGCGCATGTTCCAGTATCGCGATGCCTACGGGATCGTGCGCGCGGTCAACACCACGCAGGTGAACGCGTTCTTGCGCGAGATCGCCGGCATCAAGATTTCGCTGAAGGATTTCCGTACGCTGATGGCGTCTGCCGTCGTCGTGGAATCGCTGTCGCGGATCACGCCGGCGACCAGCCAGCGCGGCCGCAAGAAGCAGGTGCTGGACGCAATCCGCGCCGCTGCCGACAAGCTCTCCAACACGCCGGCGATCTGCCGCAAGAGCTACGTCCACGATACCATCGTCACGGCGTTCGAGGACGGCATCCTCGAGCGCTTCGCCGCGACCATGAAGGGCCAGCGCTCGCAGGCGAGGCGCGAGCAGTTGCTGGCGCAGGTGGTGGCGACCGCCGCGGTGTAACGACACGTCGCGCTGCCGTAGGGTGGGCAAAGCGCAAGCGTGCCCACCATTTGCTCATGGTGAAAGGTGGTGGGCACGGCGCGAAGAGCGCGCCTTTGCCCACCCTACGAGAGCTACTTCTTATCTGACACACCCATGTCCGGACCGGGATCGCCGCCTGCGGCTGCGGTCGTGAGCCGTTCCATATAATGCGCCCACCCCGTCGCGTGCGCGGCGGCCTGCGCTTCGCTCGGCAGGCCGCTATGGGTCATGCGCAGCAGCGTGCCGCCGTCACGCTCGATCAGGTCGATCTCGATGAGGCTTGAGCCGGGCGGTACTTCCTGGCCGCCTTCCCATCCGAACGTGTAGGCCAGACGATGCACCGGCACGACCTCGCGGAAGGCGCCGCGGGCGACGCCGCCGCGCGGGCCGACGCCCTTGAGCAGATAGAGCCCGCCCGGATGCGGCTCCGTGGTGGCATCGGAGCCCATCCAGCTCAGGATTTTCTCGGGGTCAGTCAGGTAGGCGAAAACGGTGGCACGTGGTGCCGCGATCTGGGTCTCGCGTCGCACTATGAACGGTTCGGTCATCGGCGATCATCCCTTCGCTGACACCAGGACATGGCGGCGCCAAAGCGGCGCGTCAAGGATTGCCCGTGACAAAGGCCGCCTGCCTTCGCCATGATCGAGCCATGCAGCTCTCCCCGACCCTCGCCTGGCTCGTCGATGCCGCCTCGGATAGCGCCGGAGCTGATCGCCTGCTTGCGGAACTCGGCGCCTATCTGGTCGCCGACGGCGTGCCGCTTGCGGCGGGCGCCCTGACGCTGGAGGTGCCGCATCCTCTGATCGCAAAGCGGACCTGGCTGTGGCGTGCAGACAGCGGCCAAGTGATCGAAGCACTCGGCTTCGCGCCCGGCGGATTGGCGCCCGATCCGCCCAACGATGCCGGCCGCCGCTGGCTGCGCGACATCGCGCGGGGCGAGGTCCACGAAGACGTCATCGGGCGGCCCGATGGGCCGCAGCTTTGTTGGATCGGGCCGCGTCCCTTCACTGCCGACGACATCGGGCAATTGCGCCAGGCCGCGCGTTTTGCAGCGACGCCCCTCGCCGTGCTCGCCGCGCGCGCCACGTTGCGCGCGACGTTAGACGCATATCTCGGCAAGCGCAGCGCGGAGCGGGTGCTGGCGGCACCTCTGCGCCGCGATCTCGGCGAGACCATTCAGGCCGCGCTGCTCTATGCAGACCTCCGCAACTTCACGACGTTGTCGGAAACCTCACCGCCTGCACAGGTCATCGCCGCGCTCGATGCCTGGTTCGACCGCATCGCCGGTGCCGTTCACGCCTTCGGCGGCGAAGTGCTGAAATTCATCGGCGACGGCGTGCTCGCGATCTTTCCGGTGGTCGATGCATCGCCCCGCCGGGCCTGCGAGGCCGCCCTGCGTGCCGCAGGCGCGGCGGAGGCCGGCATGGTCTATCTCAACAAGGAGCGCGGCGCTCAACGGTTGCCGCCGCTGGCATTCGGCGCTGCGCTCCATCTGGGCGAGATGCTGTGGGGCAATATCGGCGCCGCCAACCGGCTCGACTTCACGGCGATCGGTCCCGCTGTCAATCTCGCCAGCCGGCTCGAAGGATTGTGCAAGCCGCTGGGGCGGGCCGTGCTGGTGTCGGGAGCGCTCGCCGCGGAAACGGACATGCCGCTGGTCGCGCTCGGATCGCATTCGCTGCGCGGCATTGCTGCGCCATGCGAGGTGTTTGCGCTGGCGGAGACGCAGAACCGGACATCGTAGCCCGGATGGAGCGCAGCGTAATCCGGGATCGGTGCATACGGAAAGACTGTCCCGGATTTCGCCGCGCTCCATCCGGGCTACGGCAGCGCCTACATCCCGCCCATCTTGCAGACGAGCTTCCACTCCTCCGCTGTCACCGGCTGCACCGACAGGCGCGAATATTTCACCAGCGCCATGTCGGCCAGCTTCTTCTCGGCCTTGATCGTGGCCATCGTCACCGGCGTCTTCAACGGCTTGTCGGCCTTGATGTCGACGCAGACGAATTTATCGGTCTTGTCGGTCGGATCGGGATAGGCCTCCTTGATGATCTCCGCGATGCCGACGATCTCCTTGCCCTCGTTGGAATGATAGAAGAACGCCTTGTCGCCCTTCTTCATGGCGACAAGGTTCTGGCGCGCGGTGTAATTGCGCACCCCGGTCCAGGCCTCGCCCTTGGCGCCCTTCGCCACTTGCTGGTCCCAGGACCACACCGATGGTTCGGATTTCACCAGCCAGTACGCCATGTTTATTCCTCTGACTTGAAGGGGCGCGTCAGCAGCCCCGAGATAGCCGCGTCGATCGTGCTTCGGCCGCTCAGGATCGACGCGACCGCTTCTGATACCGGCAGCTCGATGCCCTGCGAAGCTGCGAATTCGATCAGCACCGGCGCGGTGAACTCACCCTCGGCAAGCTTGCCGGCAGGCGGTTGCTCGCCGCGGCCGAGTGCAAGGCCAAGGGCGAAGTTGCGTGACTGCGGGCTCGCACAGGTCAGGATCAAATCGCCGAGACCGGAGAGGCCGGCGAGTGTCTCGCTGCGTGCGCCGAGCGCGCGGCCGAGACGCGTCAGCTCGGCAAAGCCGCGGGTCGTCAGGGCAGCCTGGGCGGAGGCGCCGAGCTTGCGCCCGACCGCGATGCCGACTGCGATTGCAAGCACGTTCTTGGCCGCGCCGCCGATCTCGACGCCGCGAATGTCCGTGGAGTGATAGGGACGGAACGTCGGCGAGCCCAGGGCCTGCACCAGTGCGCGCGCCAACGTCTCATCGCCTGCCGCCAGCGTCACCGCCGTGGGCAAGCCGCGCGCGACATCGTCGGCAAAGCTTGGACCCGACAGGATCGCGGGCTGGGCGTGCGGCGCGGCCTCCGCGATCACGTCGGTCATGAATTTGTGGGTGCCGTGCTCGATGCCCTTGGCGCAGGCGACGATCGGCACCGGCCCTGTCAAATGCGAGGCCAGCATGTTGACGGCGCCACGCAAATGCTGCGCAGGTGTTGCGATCAGCAACATGTCGGCGTGCGCGGTGAGCGCCAGATCGCTGGTCACGACGATCTCCGTCGCGAGCCGCACCCCGGGCAGGCGCGGATTATCGCGTGTCGAGGCGATCCGCGCGGCATGCTCGGCATTGCGTGCC
Source organism: Bradyrhizobium sp. WSM2793 (assembly GCF_000379585.1). Lineage (NCBI taxonomy): Bacteria > Pseudomonadati > Pseudomonadota > Alphaproteobacteria > Hyphomicrobiales > Nitrobacteraceae > Bradyrhizobium > Bradyrhizobium sp. WSM2793. The sequence goes on from NZ_KB902851.1 coordinate 234,399, forward strand.
CAGAGCGTGACGCTCCTTCCCGCCCGCGCCGCCACGGTCGCCAGCGCCGTGCCCCAGGCGCCTGCCCCGATCACCGCGACGGATTGGAACGTGGTCATGGCTAGTATCCCGCCCGGGTCTTGCCGTAGCCCGCCGGTGCCGTTGCGTTGGCGTCGAGCAGCCAGCGCGCGCGGGGCTGCGCTTCCATCGTGTCGGTCAGGCCGAGCGCGAGGCGTTCGGCACCGGCCCAGGCGATCATCGCGCCGTTGTCGGTGCAGAGCGCCGGCGGCGGCATGATCAGCTGCGTCCCGGCTTGCTGCGCGACGGCATCGAGGGCGCCGCGGATCGCCTGATTGGCGGCGACGCCGCCGGCCGCGACCAGCGCGCGCGGCGCGCCGAATTTTTCGCGGAACAGCCTGAGGCCGACGCTCAACCGGTCGGCGGTCGAATCCAGCACGGCGGCCTGAAAGCTCGCGCAGAGATCACTGATGTCCTGCGGCGTGATCTCGGCCAGCCGGCTCGCTTCAGTGCGCACTGCCGTCTTCAATCCCGACAGCGAGAAATTGGCGTCGGGACGCCCTTGCATCGGCCGCGGAAACGCAAAGCGCGTGGCATCGCCGCTTGCCGCCGCGCGCTCGACCTGCGGCCCGCCGGGATAGGGCAGGCCCAGCATCTTCGCGACCTTGTCGAAGGCCTCGCCGATCGCATCGTCGACGGTGGTGCCGAGCCGTACATACTGGCCGACGCCGGTGACCGCGACGATCTGGGTATGGCCACCCGAGGCGAGGAACAGGCAGTAGGGAAATTCGATTCCGTCGGTGAGGCGCGGCGTCAGCGCATGCGCCTCCAGATGGTTCACCGCGACCAGCGGCGTGTCGTGCACCATCGCGATCGCCTTCGCGGTAGTGAGCCCGACGATGACGCCGCCGATCAGGCCCGGCCCCGCAGCGGCAGCAACACCGCCCAGCTGAGCGAAGCCGACGCCGGCCTCCTGCATCGCGCGCTCGATGATGCCATCGAGCAGGTCGACATGGGCGCGGGCGGCGATCTCCGGCACCACGCCGCCGAAGCGGGCGTGCTCCTCGATTTGCGACCGCACGATGTTGGACAGGATCTTGCCGCTGCCGTTAGGCGAGCGTTCGACCACCGCCGCGGCGGTCTCGTCGCAGGTGGTTTCAATGCCCAGTACCAGCATTGGCGAATTGTTATCCAATTTGCGCCCTTGCGCTCATCCGTAAAGCAGAGTTCTGGTACGTCCGGTAGCATTCCGGGGCCAGATTGCGCAATCGCGACGCGCGGCTTCCTCACGAATGCGTCGCCGCCAATTGGTCCGGGAACACCAGCGATGTCCATCCTTGTCACACGGCCGCATCCCGACAATGAGGCGACGGCGGAAAGCCTGCGTGCGCGGGGTCTTGCGGTGCTGCTTGCGCCGGTGCTCAAGTTCGAGCCGGTCGCCTTCCATGACGAGAGTGAAGCTCCCTACGGTGCCGTCCTCGTCACATCGGCCAACGCGATCCGTGCCGTCGCGCCACAATTGCGGGATCTTGGTCTGTTGGAGCTGCCGTTGTTTGCTGTCGGCGAGCATACGGCTGCCGCGGCGCGCGACGCCGGCTTTGCCGATGTGATCGTCGCCGGCGGCGATGCCGCGTCCTTGCGCGACAAGGTGATGCAGAGCGCGCGCGACAAGGTGCTGAAGAAAAAGAGCACGCTGCTGTATCTCGCAGGCGCGGATCTGTCGCGCGACCTCGGCGGCGAGCTCGGTGCGGAGGGGTTTAGCGTGGTCACGCAGACGACCTATCGCATGGCGCCGGTCAAGCATCTGCCGCGCGAGGTCTGCGAGGGCTTTGCCGCCCACGGCGTCGAGGCGGTGCTGCACTACTCCCGGCGCAGCGCCCGGGCGTTCCTGGATGCGGCCAGGGACGAAGGCGTCGAAATCTCGGCGCTGGCCATACCGCAATGCTGCCTGTCCGAGACGGTGGCCAGCGTGCTGCGTGATGCCGGCGCGTCGCAGGTTCTGGTGGCTGCGACACCGGACGAAAATGCCTTATTTACCACCTTGGAGCGTGCGTTACGCACCCGTTTGGCGTAAGAGGTCGAGCCGAATCCGACGTAATCGGGTCCGTCCCGCGTATGGAAGTGTGAGGAACCGTCACGATGGCCGACGACAAGCCTGAAGACGCAGGATTGGCTCCTGAGTCCGGCCGTGCCAAGCGCACTCCGCCCACCATCGACCTCGAAGCCACCGAAGTCTCGACCCAGCCGCAGGAGCCGGCAGTCGAGCCCGAGGCACCGCCGGCGCCGGAGCACGCCGAGCCTGAGCAGGCAAAATCCGACCAGGTTGACGCAGAGCCGGAGCGGACCGAACCGCAGGCCGCGGTTGCGCCGGCTCCCGTGTCTGCGCCGATGTCGCCCTGGGTCATCGCGCCGTTCTCCGGCGCTGTCGCGGCGGCGGTCGTGATCGCGGTCGGCTGGATGCTGGGTTGGCCCGCCGTGCAGGCACCGCCGGCCACCCCGCAAGTCACGAGCGCGACGGTCGATGCGCTGAGCGGTCGCGTTGCGGCAGTTGAAGCCAAGGCCGGCAAGCCCGCCGCCGATCCCGCGATGGCGGCGCGGATCGACGCGCTGGAGAAATCCGCAAGCGGCTTGCGCAGCGACGTCGCCAATCTGCGTACGCAGTTCGACAAGACCGCGAGCACATTGAACGATGCGAAATCTGCCCCCCGCGCTGCCGCACCCGACCTCGCCGCTCTGAGCGACCGCATCGCCCAGCTCGAGCGCGCCAGCACGGCCGAACGTGCCGAGCTCGCGCAGCAGGGCGAGAAGATCGCCGATGCGAAGACGTTGGACGACAAGCCGCTGCGCCATGTGGTGGCGGCGGCCCTGCTCGACGTCGCCGTTCGTCACGGCGATGCTTACGAGTCGCAATTGGCCGCAGCGCGGGCGATGGTGACAAAGCCCGATATGCTGAAGCCGCTCGACACCTTTGCCGCGTCAGGTATCCCGACGCCGGTGGCGCTGAGTCGCGAGCTCCTCAACATCGTGCCGAAGCTGTCGCCGCCGGCGGAAGCCCAGACCAGCGGCACGGGCATCGTCGAGCGTCTCCAGGCAGGAGCCTCAAAGCTGGTCCGCATCGAGCGCACCGACGGGGTCGGCAACGATCGTGGCGCCATCGTCGCACGGGTGACGGCGGCGGCGCTTCGCAATGATTTCGTGGAAGCGCGGCGCGAGCTCAAGACGCTGGCCGAGGCCGATCGTGCGCCGGCGCAGGCCTGGCTCGACAAGGCCGATGCCCGCGACGCTGCGCTCGCCGCTTCCCGCAAGTTCGCCGACGATGCCATGGCGGATCTCGTCAAGCCTGCTCAATAAAGCTTCGCGCAATACTAAGCGCGTATAGGGATCGCCATGCTTCGCATCGTCCTCTTCCTTGTCCTGATCGCGCTGGCGGCGGCCGGCGCGGCCTGGGTTGCCGACCAGCCCGGCGATCTCGTCCTGACTGCGGGCAGTTTCCGCGCCTCGACCACGCTTCCCAAATTCGTGTTCCTGCTTGGCCTGTTTGCCGCGGCCGTCGTGCTGGTCTGGAGCATCGTGACGACGATCTGGCGCACGCCGGGGCGTCTGCGCCGCCGCCGCCACGACAAGCGCCACGCGCGGGGCCGCCACGCCATCACCCACGGCCTGCTCGCGATCGGTCATGGTGATACCGCACTCGCCCGCCGGCACGCGGAAACGGCGCGGCGGCATGCCCCGAATGATCCGCTCGCGCTGCTCCTGCATGCGCAGTCGGCGCAGCTCGAAGGCAATCGCGACGAGGCGCAGCGCGTCTTCCGCGCCATGGCCGAGCGCGAGGACACGCGCCTGCTCGGCCTGCGCGGCCTGTTCATTGAGGCGCAGCGCGCCGACGATGCGGTCGGCGCCGTGATGATCGCGGAAGAAGCGATCAAGCTGTCGCCGTCCTCGACCTGGGCCTCGCAAGCGGTGCTCGGCTTCCGCTGCGCGCGCGGCGACTGGAGCGGCGCGCTCGCGATCCTCGATTCGAATTTGTCCGCAGGCCTGATCGACAAGCAGGCCTATCGCCGGCAGCGCGGTGTGTTGCTCACGGCGCGCGCGCTCGAATTGCAGACGATGGACCGCGACGTCGCGCGCGAGAGCGTGATGGAGGCGGTGAAGCTTGCGCCAACCTTGGTGCCCGCGGCCGTGCTCGCGGCAAAATTCGACAGCGAGGCACATCAGGTGCGCCGCGCCATGAAGCGGGTGGAAGCTGCCTGGCTCGCCAATCCGCATCCGGATCTCGCGGATGCCTATGCCCATGTGAAGCTCGGCGATACCGCCTGGCACCGCTTGCAGCGGGTCGAGACGCTCGCGGCGAAGACGCCTGCCGACAAGCCCGGCCATATCGAGGGCCAGCTCGCGATCGCGCGTGCCGCGATCGACGCCTCCGAGTTCGCCCGCGCGCGCGAAGTGCTCGCGCCTTATCTCAGCGATCCGACCCAGCGCGTCGCGCTGCTGATGGCCGAGATCGAGCGTGCCGAGCATGGCGATAGCGGCCGCGCCCGCGCCTGGACCCTGCGGGCGGTGCGCGCCCGTCACGATCCGGCCTGGACTGCGGACGGCTACGTTAGCGACCGCTGGCGCCCGGTCTCGCCGGTCACCGGCCGGCTCGATGCGTTCCAGTGGCAGACCCCGGTCGCGAGCCTGCCTTCGGACAAGGGGACCACGATCGAATCCTCGGCCTTCGAGGAGGCCATGCTGGCGGCCCCGCCGCCGAAGCGGGTGACGGTGGCTCCCAGCGAACGCCCGGCGGAACCGCCCGCGACAGCACCGGCACCAGCACCGGCGCCAGTGCCGGCCGCGCAGGACAATTCGCCCCCGATTGCCAAAGAAGAGCCGGCCGTTGTGACCGCCGAACCGGTCCAACCGGCCCCGGAGCCCGCCGAATCACCGCCGCCGGCGGCGACACCGGTGTTCCGGAGCCGCGCCGACCTCGGCAAACCCGCGCCAGCGCCGATTCCCGCGGTCATTCCGATCGTCCGGGCCCCCGACGATCCCGGGATCGATGACGAGGGTCCGAGTGATGAATTTACGGAACAAATCGGTACACCCAAGGCCCAGGCCGGCGGCTGGCGCGGATTCTGGTCCCGCTGGGGCGCCTGAGCCGCATTTCGAACCCGGCTTGTCCTTGCCAATTCGGGCCATGCCCGATATCAGGAGCGCGCGTATCGGGGCCGGCATCGCCTTGGCCCCGGCAGGGTTCGCCGCAATAGCTCAGTTGGTAGAGCACGTCATTCGTAATGACGGGGTCGGGGGTTCGAATCCCTCTTGCGGCACCAGCGCTCATTGTCCGGCCCGAAGAGATGGGTAACGGATCGTACCTAAGAGATGGGTGACAACCTCGTGCCGAACGGGTTGTCGAGGGGTTGCAGGGTCTTCTGCTCCAGGTCGAAATATCCAAGATCATAGTGCATGAAGCTGACGAGCCAAATGCCCTCGTCGACCTCCTTGATGCCGAGCTTCTGGCCGGCCAAGACAAGGGAGATATTGATTCTCTTACGGTGAAGGCAGAGACGCCCGCAGGAGGTGACGACGACGTCGCGATCGTGAAAGGGATAGGCCAATTCCGGCAAGCCCTC